>JABMRT010000158.1 GCA_013202295.1 Candidatus Zhuqueibacterota bacterium | reverse complement strand
TATCCACAACCCGTTTCAGAAAACCTTCAACCCATGATCCTTGAGATAGATTAATTCTGGCAGGGACGAACTGTTTCTGTAGGGTATATTTCATTGCTGCGCGCTATACGTCAGTTCGTCCCCTTTCAATTGTTAAGTTGAGCTTGGTACAGATCAGCAGGTGTGTGTTTCACTCTTTAATTATTCTCCCAAAATTTATTCCACCGGCCTGTTTCATAATCAATATCAATGCCTGCGATGAGTACAGGGAAATAATCTTCTAGAGCCCTACCAGTTGCCGAATAGGTCGGAAGGGTTTCAACAAAATACGGACAGAGTATGAATCCATACTTGTATTCTGTATTCACTGCATCCTGTATTTGGTCGTCAGTTCTATCACATAATTTTGATGTTAATATTATATCTATCGCTCTGACTATTGACTCTTCGATCACAGCATAGGAAATCGTCCCTTTTCGCTCTTCAGCTAGCTGAACCAGTGGGGCAATCCTCTCAAGATACTCCTGGTGTTCATATACTACTCGGTCAGTGAAATGATGTGTAACCTCATGATAGTAAGAAGAAGGGCTAGGTTCTGATGGCTGAGGTCCAAATACTAAATGTACATTGTTATTTACCATGACTGTAAAAGCCTGGAAGAACGAAAGAAGAGGACTGAATGCTGTTATTATTTGACCTTTGGATTCATCGAATGGTAGTTGTTCAACACCAAGAAATGATTTTAAATCATGGAGTGCTGTTTGAGTATGTGGTCTATATTTATCGTGATGTTCTTGAATCTGAGGTAGGTGTTGTTGCCACAAGCTATGAATATTAGCTCGATCATAAAATTCGCGGAGCCGGTCATCCAGCCCAGGCAGTGCTGAAACATTCTGCACTACCCAAGGGCTACAGGAAAGTGAATCCAGTTTTATTGTTAAGTCAGGGGGGGATGTAAGGGTCAATGCGTATGTTCCATAGTACCCTAGGTAATGTTTATGCTTGTTGTAATAGGTGCGAATTGAATCTAGATAAGATTCAGGTAACCGTTGGTTTAGAGTGGATCGCACATTTTGTCGAATTGGATGCATCCCATCATCATTGTATTCCATATCATACCCAGCCATATTCATAAAGGCGTGAGCGGTGAATAATCGCTCATCTGCATCAAAGTTGAATTTAATTTCAGTCCTACTGTCTCGACTCCCACATGAAACAAATATCAGGATAGAAGCGAATATAATTACGCGATCAAACATATTCACGGATTTCTCTCCTCTCTTTGAATTCAATGGATATAACGGTTCAAACACCAGCCACAAACTCGGCGGGGTTTGTTGGTTAGTTGCTGCCCGCTATTTGCGTTCGGTGGAAGTGGTGGTTAGGGAATTTCTTTTTCATATTGCTGAATAATCTTTAAAAGTTCGAATTCTTCCACTTGTAAGTCTGAATTGATTACATTTTTTCCAACTAGCTCATTGTACTATACTTTGTTATGGAAAAAGAGTCGGAATTCTTGGTTATTGAAAGACTGACCATGACGTGCAAAAATCTCATTACGTAAATATCTAAGTTCTTCATCTGAACGCAATTCTAGTCGACTAAATCTAGTCGATTTATAGTAATGCAAGGGCACAAGTTGTGTAAGAATAACAAAGGGTTTATCTTCTCTTTCAGCCTCCATTTTATATTTTGGCTCCAATCGAAGCTTAAATAATTCAAGACTAGAATCATTTTTTTGAAATCCAATTAAATTTGTAGGGAATTCCATTGAATCATTGTCTACATCCACGAAACAGTCTGATCCGATAAATGCAAGATCAAGTTTAATTTCATAATGAAATTGTCGACTAGGCCAAGAAGCTGAACCTTGATCAAAAGTATACTTATTGCCATTTGAATCCACATATTCACCATCCAAAAGTGTGTAGTGCAGCATTGATCCAAAAGATGATATTTTAATATATGTCGTATATTGTCCGGGAGAGGAATACCACCGCAATGGACCATCAGTATTCTTAGGTAGAATGAATCTGTCAATATCTAATTCTGTACTTTTAATATTTTTAAGTCCACTAGGCTTATATACACCAAATTCATGCTCCGATAAAGGATATATTATATCTCCTCCTGCCTCATGAAAGTTACTATAGTTCGTTTGTTCAACGCCGCTTTTGCTCTTGAATATTAATAACAAGGGGGATTTTGAGCTTTTCATGGCATCGGCGATAGATTTGGTTTCTAACAATGTTTCTATATAAGCCTCATCATACCAACCACCATAGTACTTAGTATAATCCTGAGCGAAAGAAATGCAAAAAATAGAAATAGTAAAACTCAGTGTGAATGTTTGCAGCTTATGCATTTGTGAAAGTTCCCTAACGGAAAAGTTAACCGCGCATGGCATTTATTTTCTCTGAACAGTCATAAGTGAAATTAACACCGTTTTTCCTCAAAGCGCTAAATCCACGCTGCATGCTTGCCACGTCTGGTTAAACGCGAGTTAGCTTGCCAATATTTTTCATAAATGTATCCCAAATCCTAATTTACCAATCGTTTGCTTTCGTAAATCACCAGATAACATATGACTATCAGCTATGATGAGTTCAATATCAACAATACGAAAATTCAGTATAAGACCACCAATTAAGTAAATAGCTTTTAAACTTGTCTCACTATTAAATAACGAATCTTCATTGTATCTTCGGTTTGTATGATGGAATCCAGCTGATAGGGTAGCAGTACTATTAAGTCGGTATATGATACTACCTGAAAACTCTATTTGGTCTTTAGAGTTATCCGATATTTGGTTCCAAAATATATATGTAGAATTTCCAACAAATTGTATTTCTTGTGAGATATTATACGTATTACCTAAATGGATTTTATCCGGTAAGTTTCCTACTATATAGAATTGATCTGATATATTTGCGATCAATTCAAAAAGAGTATCCTGTTCAATAGAATTATTAATTTGACTCAATTTTTTAAATGCCAGCCCTTTTTCAAAAAAGAGTCCAATTTGATATTTAGTTGGTTTATCATAACGAAAACCTATCAACCAACTATCCTTTTTATCATTGTGATTTAAGTTTGAATGCCATATTTGTTGAATGTGATAAAGTTTATTTCGCGAATATTGCGCGCCAATGGATAATACTGTTTTATCATGATATAATGCGTAGGATGCTATAATCGAATTCGTTGTTACATATGTTTTTCGAATTGGAATGAAATATTCACCCGTGCCTTCAGGCTGGCTTACCGTTGTTAATTCCATCTTCTCCCAAATTAATTCAGTATTATATTTTTGGTTAAAACCATAACCAATTTTGAATTTCCAAATTGGTATAATTATTCCAAATGATTGTGGTAAGTCGTTATCAATTCTTTTATGTCCTATTTGGGCAAGCCAGGCTTCCTTTATATCCGAATCTAATTGTATTGAAAACCCCAAAGAAAGTTTTTGAATATCCAAGAGAGATGCTGGATTACCGCTAGCTATATTTGAAATTGAAAGCTTGGTAGCATTCGAATAGCCATATCCACTAATTGATTCTAACACATAACCTTGGGGAAGAAATATAGCTTTTATATCAGAATCAATTTTTAGAATTTGTGAAAAAACAATGCTGCTCCATAATATAATCATAAGAATTATTTCAAACAGACTTTTCATAATCTTGATAATGCTCTTTGGCAAGCTAACTAGTAATTGAACGAGTTGAATAATACCTTATGGCCGAAAAAACTCTATGATAACATTC
>JABMRT010000157.1 GCA_013202295.1 Candidatus Zhuqueibacterota bacterium | reverse complement strand
CTGATGCTGATTTGTGTAAAATCTCATCTTGTCCTCCGTTCTTTAATGGATGTAGATTAAGTAAACGGTTTTATTTTCTTAGGACAAGAATAATATCAAATTAATGCATTGGATTTCTAATGCGTTCTATTAATTTTCAATTTGGAGAGGTTGGTCTAAAATCGTAATGTCGGACAGGAGCTCTTGGCGCAAAACCACTGATCAAAACGTTATACAGTAAATATAAAGGCATATTTAAATGAATATTGAAACATTGATAGACAAGAGATTATGGTTAGCAATAAAGAACAACTATGATCTCAATCAGTATACAAATGCAATTTTGAACTCAATATATTTTATTAGCGACTTTATAAGAGAACGAACAGGTTTTGAAAGTGATGGCGTTGCTTTAGTTGGGCAAGCTTTAGGTGGTAAAACACCAAAATTAAGAACATCAAATCTTGAATCAGAATCTGACTGGAATATACAGAAAGGTATAGAACAAATTTTAAGAGGAGTTTATCAAGGTATTAGGAATCCAAGGAGTCATGAAAAATATTCTGATTCTAAAGAAGAAGCTGATGCAATAATTTATTTTATTAATTATTTATTAAGTATTTTAGACAAGTCTAAAACTCCCTTTACAAAAAGTACTTTTCTTAAGAGAGTTTTTGATGAAAATTATGTTGAAAATGAAAGGTATTCAGATTTACTGGTAGAAGAAATCCCAGTAAAATTAAGACTAGAAATATCATTGGATGTTTTTAAAAATAAACAAGAAACAGACGGCAAAAAAATATCATATTTTTATAAGTCACTTATTGACAAAATGACAAATAAGGAAGTTGATCAATTTTGTGATGTTGTTTCTGAAGAGTTGAAAAACACTAATGAGAACGATATAATTAGGATAATAATTCAATTGTTCCCAAAAGATAAATGGGAAAAATTAGATGAGATGGCTCGATTAAGAATGGAAAATATACTAATTAAATCAGTAAAGAAAGGTGAATATAAGATATCATTAAAAAAACTTGTCGAAGGTGGGTTAGGTACTTGGGCTAAGGTAATTTTTGATAAAATGATATTAAAACATGATTTAAATAAAGTATTGGTAGATAAATTTATTACAGGAACTCCTTTGGAAGAAAATTATGTTATGCAAATGTTCTTCACTGAATTTATAGAATTTACAGATTATAAATTTAATAAAATTGAGGAATTGATAAAACGTGAATTAGACAAAGGTGATTCAAGGTTTTATGATTTTTTAACTAAAGCAATGAAAGAGGGTCCACCAATTTGGAAGAAAACATTTTCAGAAGATCATAAAAACTTTGTTGAAAAAATCCAGCCAGCAGATATAGAACAAGAAGATGATTTACCCTTTTAAAACTGTATAACCCAATCATGCACTGGATCGAAATGCGCACCTTTTTTAAGACTTTCATGTTTTGTGGAATCACTGCTTTGAGTAGATTTTCGTTTGGCATTTCGACCCAGTGATGATCAACGTTATGTGTTTAATATAAAAGGTAATATTATGAAAACTAAAATATTAATAATCTTAATTTTATCATTTTTTTTAGGATCGGATATTTATGCCATTGTAAACTCACAAAAATCTGAAATTGATTCTCTGGTAAATAAATATGCCAGGCCATTGATGAATGATACATCAATGGTGGGTTTATCTTTAGGCATTTATTATAAAGATGAAAATTTCTTTTTCAACTATGGTAACACAGTAAAAGGTGGACAAACTCCACCTACAAAAAATACTGTTTATGAAATAGGTTCAATTACAAAAACTTTTACAGGTATTATATTATCTCATGCTGTTACAGAAAATAAAATAGATTTAAATGATGATATCCGTACATACCTGAACGAAGAATTTGATAATCTAAATTATGATGGAATGCCAATTAAGATCATAAATTTGGCAAATCACTCATCCGGTCTTCCTGAAGATATCATTCCAACTGAATTTAATTCTCTAAAAAATCCAACAATGTTTGACATTATTAACATATTTGAGAATGATAAGGGCTCAATGTTTCTGCGAGATCTACATAATGTAAAAATAGATTTTGAACCGGGACATATGATTCGATATTCAAATACAGGAATGATTATTCTGGGAATTATTTTAGAAAATATCTATAACACTTCTTATGCTGAATTAATTTATAAATACTTCAGACATCCTTATGGGATGAATAATACTGAAACTGTTTATTATAAAAGTGATACAGATAATTACACAAAAGGTTATGATAAAAAAGGTCAGGTTATGCCTCATATTACTTTTCAGATTGCTGGTGCTGCAGGTGGCTTAAAGTCAACCACTCATGATATGATTATTTATATTAGAGAAAATATAAAGGTGAATGTAAAAGCAATACAATTATCACAAGAGAGTACAATTGATAAAAACGGACAAGAGATTGGTTTGGGTTGGCAAATTCGTACAGATTTAGAAAATAATAAAATTCTATGGCACGATGGTGGTGAGCCTGGATTTAGCAGCTATATTGCTATACTGCCTGATAAAAATATAGGTATAATATGTTTAATGAATCAGAGAGGTCGTCAAAACCAATTAGAAGATTTAAGTAAAAAAATTATAAAAGAAATTGTAGAAAAATAAATTAATATACACATAACCAGGTGTTCAAACCGACGCGAGCACACCCGTCTGAGCCGGGCAGGCTTTCGTGATCCACGAAAAGTGAATTGCCAAAGGTAGGTCATGGGCACGCGGCTTAACACCCAGCGTTAGCTGTCATTGAAAAAAACATGCAATCATTAAGATATATGTAATCATCATGAAGAAATTAATTTACTCTTTTACAGTAATTTTGATACTATTAATTTTATTCATTGTTAATAAGAAGAATGATGAAAATACGAGTGGAATGAAGCACCAGAGAATGCCGTTTTATGTTGGAACTTATACAAAAAACAGCAGTGAGGGTATTTATAAATATTCATTATTAGACAATGGGGAAATTGATTTTATAGGATTGTCTATAAAAACAGAAAATCCATCTTTTATAACGAAGAGTGCTGATGAAAAATATCTATTGGCTGTAAGTGAAGAAAAAAATGGAATTGTTAAATCTTTTGAAATAAATAAGGATAGCTTACAATTTATTAACAAAAGTTCATCAGGAGGTGCGCATCCGTGTTTCGTGTCTGTAAATAAAGAAGGGTACGTATTAGTTGCAAATTATACTGGTGGAAATGTAGGATTGCTTAAATTAGGTAATAATGGAAAGTTATCAACGCTATTAGATGTACAGCAACACTTCGGAAAAGGAGTTACTGAACGCCAAAAAACTCCTCATGCACACTCTGTTTGGTTCGAACCAAATGATAAAAATATTATTTCCATAGATTTAGGAACTGACGAATTAATATTTTCGTCTATAGATACGGAAAAACAAAAATTGATTCCTTCAGCGCAGAATAAACTTAAAATTGACGCAGGTGCCGGACCACGACACTTAACATTCCATCCGCGTAAAAAATGGATTTACATTATAAATGAGCTTAACTCCACTGTTAGTTTGCTTAAAAGGAAAAAAAACAATTATTATTTAGAATCGTCCTTTTCTACATTGCCTAAGATTTATACCGAAAAAAACACTTGTGCGGATATACATATATCAAACGATGGAAAATTTCTTTATGCTTCTAATCGTGGACATAATAGTATTGCAATTTTTTCTATTGAGACAGATGGAAAACTTAGACTACTAGGACATGAGTCGACTAGAGGAAATGGACCAAGAAATTTTGCATTATCACCTGACAATAATTTTATATTGGTAGCTAATCAACATACAGATAATATAGTCTCATTTAAGAGAGATGTAAAAACAGGAAGGTTAGAGTATGTAATGGAAGTAAAAGTTTCTGTTCCGGTTTGTATTTTGTTCTAATAACTTTTAGTGCATAAACAACAACAGCTAACAAAGTATAAAAATAATAGCCGAAATAGTAGTAAATATGAACATTGAAATCCGCATAAAAATTAGTTGTAAACTGAAAGTTTCTACTTTCGTAATTGGCTACTATTCTTATACAAACCGTTATGTGTAAGTGATTATTAGAAAAGTTATTCAAGGTGAACCAATGAAATTACGTACTCGAAAGATTGTATCATTTATACCATTTGTATTGTGTATTACATTTATACTCATCGCCTCCTCGTGTAAAAAAAAGAATTTGGGCATTTTAAATATAACATCCGATCCTATAAATTTTAGTGTAGACAATAGCGCCATCTTAATGAATGGGGCACACTTTGAAATCAAAGGAATAGTATATGTACCCGGATACCCTGGATACTTGCCGTGGGAGATAGAAACATCTACCTCACTTACTGTGAATCTGGAGGAGAGTATTAACACCGATATCGCAAATATAAAAGCAATGGGTGCCAATACCATAAGGTTTTGGGGAGCACCGAAGTACTGTTATCAAGCTTTAAAGAATGTTGGTGGCCTGTATTTCATCCAAACGATATGGATTGATAGTAATCAGCCTAATTTACATGATCCGGTTTTCAAAGAAACAACAAGAACCTATATAAGAAGTGTTGTTGACAGAATCTATTCAGTTTACACTGATAACAATCCTCCTTTGGTCGCATATCTTGTAGGTAATGAACTCAGTGAATCCAGTATTCAATCAACAAATTCTGTACACCCTGAAATCACTAAATACACCGGTAGTTTTATAAGCACTGGAATAAATGTAAGTGCTTCTGAGGCATTCCTGGCCGAGATGGCGGACTACGTCAAAACATATGAACAGGGAAAATATGGCAATGTTTCATTGGTCTCTTATGGCAATGAAATTCGTACAGCAGATCTAATCGATACTCCGTTCCTTGATTTTCGTAGTCATAATGCATACTCATACGCTGTTCCCTATTACAGACCCAATACACAACCGGGGAGTAGCTCAAATACCTTATTTCAGGGTTGGGTAGAAGAATTAAAATCAAGATATCCGGATATGCCACTACTTATAAGCGAAACCGGTTTGAGTGTGTCTCCAAATGCGCAGCATATTGGTCCACCTAACTACGGTTATGGGGGCAACACTGCTGCAGAACAAGCATCAGGTATCATTCAAAATATTAATGATATTGCTACTGCAGCCCATCCAATTGCAGGAGTTTGTATTCATGAATACTTGGATGCCTGGTGGAAATTCGGACTGGAAGATTCTTATTCTCAAGATCCTGATGACATTGAGGAGTGGTTTGGAATTGTCAGGCTTATTGAATCAGATAATTGGTATAGTACTGATTTTCGCAATGCATATTATGCAATCCAAGAAAACTGGATTGATTAATTATTTTTAAATAAACATATAACATTGATTAAATACTATTATAATGATATTTATACTGAAACGTTGAAAGAAAAATTAAAATACATAACACGACAATAAACGCGGACTGAAAGCAGCTGATTTTTTTTAAACTTCTGAACTCTTTTGAATCACTTTTCTCATTAATACCGTTGTCTGTTTTCAGCCGGTTATTACAATGTTATATTAAAAACAGGTAACCTGCTATGAAAAAACAAAAAATGTCACGCCGTTCATTTATTACAGCTGCCGGTGCGGGCACGGCCGCACTGACAGTTCCTTATTTATTCTCTTCATGCAGCAGCCCCAGAAAGAAACCCAATATCATTTTTATAATGAGTGATGACCATGCTGAACAGGCAATGAGTTGTTATGGCAGTAAAATGATCAACACGCCTAATATAGACAGAATTGCACGCGAAGGGATTCTGTTTAAGAATAGTTTTGTGACCAATTCCATCTGCGCGCCCAGCCGGGCAACCCTGCTAACCGGCAAATACAGTCATAAAAACGGGCTGCGTGATAATCGAGATGAATTCGACGGCAGCCAGATGACATTTCCCAAGCTTTTGCAGAAAGCCGGCTACCAAACGCATATCGTTGGTAAATGGCACCTGAAAACAGAACCAACCGGATTTGACAGCTGGCAGGTACTTATCGGGCAGGGTGATTATTATAATCCTGTTTTTAATGAGATGGGTGAAGAACGGCAGATAACCGGTTACACGACCGATCTTATTACGGATAAAGCCATTGATGTTTTAGATAACAGGGATCCGCAAAAACCCTTTTGCCTACTGGTACATCACAAGGCGCCGCACCGCAACTGGATGCCTGACAGCAAACACTTTGATAAGTTTAACAATGTAAAGTTTCCACTGCCGGAATCATTTTATGATGGATATAAAAACAGGCCGGCGGCTGCCGAGGCTGATATGCGCATCGATGATATGTATATCTCTTTTGATCTGAAACTGAAAAAGGGATCATACGACAAAGAAACCGGCACCGGGGGTAATAAAAACTTCGCTTCACAGGTAGAGAATACCTGGCAGAATACGGTGAATCGTCTAACGGATGAACAGAAAAAAGCATGGGATGCCCACTACGATAAAATGAACGCAGAATTTAAAAAAGCTAATCTAAAGGGAAAAGAACTGCTGGAATGGAAATATCAACGTTATATGCAGGATTACCTGCGCTGCATCCTTTCTGTTGATGAAAATACCGGCCGCCTGTTGGGTTACCTGGACGATAAAGGTCTGAACGAAGATACTATTGTTATTTATACCTCAGACCAGGGTTTTTATCTTGGCGAGCACGGTTGGTTCGACAAACGTTTTATGTATGAGGAATCTTTAGGCATGCCATTAGTGATGCGTTATCCACGGGAGATACAAGCCGGACGGATTGCTGAAGAGATGGTATTAAATCTTGATTTCGCGCCTACCTTTTTAGACTATGCCGGTGTGCAGATTCCTCTGGAAATGCAGGGCACATCGCTGCGTTCATTGGCAGGAAATAAAATGTATGAATCCTGGCGTACAGAGATGTATTACCACTATTATGAATATCCTCATGGCTGGCATGATGTACAGATGCACTATGGTATTCGTACAGAGCGTTACAAATTGATCCATTTTTATAACATAGATAAATGGGAGTTGTATGATCTGCAGGAAGATCCCCATGAAATAAATAATATATATGATGATCCCGCCCACCAGGTAATTGTACGGGATTTACATAAACAACTAAAGAACCTGCAGCAGAAATATGGGGACAAAGTGGAGCAACAGATTTCAAAATCTCACTAGGCAGTCAGGACAAAACAATTGTAAAAATTAAACTTGCTAGCAATAGTGATCTGAAAAGAAATTAAACTAGAGGATGATCCAAGAGTAATATTAATCGATGCAGGTTTAGACAATAAACCATCTGGTTCAAAAGCTGAAAATATAACAACGAACTGAAGTGGATTTTAACACGCCACTTCTTTTGGGCATTTCGAGTTTACTGGAATCGCTAATCAACAGCAAAATCTTTGTGGTTTAAAACCCCTGAGACCAAACGTTATATGTCAAAGGAATTAGTGAAAAATATAATTAGAAATTATCCCAATTGTGTTTACACAATCGTTGTGTGCAATTAGTTGACAAATTTTTAGATAAATAGGTAAAACAAAAAAATGAAAACAAAATCACTTGTATTTCTGTCCATACTGTTTGTAGTTGCTTGTGGAAATAATCAAAAAACTTCTCAAGAATTGCTCAACAGCATTTTTAATAGCACCTATGAACATAAAATTATTTCAAAGGGAGATAATCTTCCAAATTTTAATAGACAGAAGGATAGTCTTGACCTATTTCTTGTTGCATTACACGAGAGGATTGAACCAAAGAAATTTCAGAAAAAAGCAGGCTGGTCTGATGAAATGTTAAAGGTAAAAACTCAATTTCTAATAGATAAAGGGTGGCTGATTGATGATGATAAGGGACTTAGACCCACTGTATTTATAGTGTCTGATGAACAGGGTAAAGAACTATACGAGTATGGAATGCCTTTGGCCACAGATATTGCCCAATCTATAGAAAAAGAAATTCCTTTTATTAAGGAAAAATTTAAAGCAAGGGGTTTGTCTGATAATTACGATTTTGATTCTATGTCCTTTTTAATATTGAGTAATGTATTGCTTGATAATTGGCAAATTATGGAAATGGAAGCAACATATTTAAAGAAAGAAAATCGTCCCGAAAGACATGGAAAATTCTATTATGCTTCTATTGAAGAGAATGCTAATCATGATTTTGAACCTTTTGGAATATACGGGAATCAATACGGGAAAATCAATGACAGTACCTATCTGAGTATTTACGGAAACAATAGAACTATCGTAAATAAAAGATTAAAAAGTGATACTGCCTTTAAGGACTCTGTTATGAACTTGGCTCTAAAGCTTACACCTGAACTGTACAATTTTTTTGACGAAATAGCTAAAGACTACAAACCAAAACTAATGGAAATATTAAATGAACAGACAGATTATTCGCGTGAGGTATTTGAAAAGACTGGATATTCGGATGAAATTGCCTTTGAAGAATTTTTTATTTGGTGGTATCATTTTATATATACAGATGCAACTAATAGGTTGGCAAAAAGGAATAAACTGACAATACCGAATGAAGGAAAATTTTATTATTGGTGATAATATCGAAAAGCACACAACATGCTATAAATGCCATATAACAACAACATCGAGAGGGACTTGAAACAGCCGCGTTCTTTTTACAATTTCGACCATTTGGAATCACTTGGTTCATCTGAGTCTTTCCATGTTTCAAACCTCTGAGCATTGCCGTTAGGCGTTTTAAAACTCTACTGACAGAAAAAGGATTAAAAGTATTTAAAGATTAGGTTGATTATTTAATGGAATCAAAACTAAGTTTACTCTATCTTTTCATTTGGTCTTAGAACCAGTTTTTAAGAAAGGAATAAAAAGATGGAAACGAATCGACGAGAATTCTTAAGATTATTCGGGACTGTTGGAGTAGGCATCGTCTCTTTTCAGAGTCTGACTTGTCTCAAGCGACCGCTGAAGAAAAACGTTCTTTTTATTAATGTGGATGATCTGCGACCGCAAATGGGGTGTTATACAAACTCGCTTTCGCTCCATGGTCAGGCGCTGATCAAAACACCCCATATGGACAGTCTTGCGAATGATGGTGTTTTATTTGAAAGGGCTTATTGCTCTGTTCCGGTTTGTGCGGCTTCACGTTTGAGTCTGCTCACCGGTTCCCGACCCTACAAGGAACCAGGAAAACCCTGGGGCCGGCAGTGGGCATATTATTCAAGACTTGATAATGAAGCGCAATCAGAGCCGGCTGCAATCAATCATCCGGGCAAAAGCATCACCATGCCCCGACATTTTAAAAACAACAGGTACAAAACCCTTTCTATTGGCAAGGTTTATCATGACATCCGTGACGATGATGCGGCGTGGGATGATAAATTAAAATTGCCTCAGCAAACCTGGCGAGGCATTCCTGCATATGAAATTGGTGAAGGTGAAAAAGATGATACCTATTACGTGGATGGCCGCACCACGGATTATGTACTAAAAAAAATGGATGAACTTAAAAACGAAAAATTCTTTTATTGCGTGGGATATGCTCGTCCGCATTTACCCTTCAGTTGTCCAAAAAAGTATTGGGACCTTTATCCTGAAGAAAAAATTGAATTGCCCCCGAATTACACACCTGCAAAGAATGCACCCCCGTCATCCATGCATAATTTCGGGGAGCTTCGCAATTATAGTGAAGTTGAATACATGGATGAATCCAAAGAATATGTATCAGATGAATATGCCAAAAAACTGATTCGCGGATATTATGCCTGTACGAGCTATGTGGATGCCCAGATAGGCCGGCTAATCGATAAATTAAAAAATACCAGGGATGATCAAGGGGTAGCGCTTTATGATAAGACCACGATCATTTTAATCGGAGATCATGGTTGGAATTTGGCGGAACATAATCTCTGGTGCAAGCATGCGAATTATAATACATCGATTCAGTCTCCCTTAATTATCCGGGATCCTGAAATCGGCGGCGGCAAGCGGTGTTCTGCTCTTGTGGAATATGTGGATCTGTATCCCACATTCTGTGATTTAATTGGACTTGGAAGGCCCGTGCCAAGCACGGATAACGACGGATCATTATTTGATTTACATGGTACGAGCCTGGTTCCATTGATGAAAAAGCCCAAACAGGAATGGAAACAAGCAGTTTTCAGCCGGTATCATTTTGGTGATACCATACGAACCGATCGATATACATATACAGAATATGTGGATAAAGAGGACATGATTGTCGGGCAGATGCTCTATGATCACGTGAAAGATCCACACGAGAATTACAATATTGCAGATTTGAATCCAAAACTGGTGGCCGCTCTGAGCGTATTGCTTGGAAAAGGACCCGTTGGCAAACGAAACGCATGGCGTAGCCTGGTCGATGAATCACATCAAAACACACCGATTACAACAGCCTTGAATCTTCCACAACCTATATATCCGGAAAATAATTACCCGGGGAATGGACAAGGGCGGTAATGTTTTTGTATTTGTGATTAAATAAAATGAAAACATTATTCCAGATTACGTGTTGCTAACAATTCGCTCAACTGGATTTAAAAACCGTACTTTTTTATGAATTTTACTCTTCGTGAAATTACTTTTTCAGCAAGAGTGGTCGTATAGTTTTTAAAACCGGTTAGCCAAACCGTTATATGGAGGGGAGATAGATGAAGACATTCAAATCTAGTCTGTGCACTATTGTTTTCATTCTTATAACACTATTGGGCTTATTGGCATGCAAGAAAACACCTGCTGACCCAGAGCCTGAACCGGTGAATAAAGCAACAATATCTCCGGACGGAGGAGAATACATCTTTTCCGACGGGATTAAACTCTCAGTCCCTCCCGGAGCGGTGTCTGTGGATACGGAAATTGAAATTCGAAAAGTAAATGACAATGAAGTGGCTCAGATTTTCGGTCAACGGGGCGTGCCCATGGATCGTTTGCTGGCCTGTGTTGAGGGGAAACCGGATGGTCTTACATTCGATCAACCTGTGAAATTGATGGTTCCAGTTGATCTTGAATCGGGGGAGATTCCCCTTATTCATGAGATAAATTTAAGGGATGGAGCCTATTCTCCTTTAATGACAGAATCAGTTGGCGATCCTGAGGCCGACACTCTGGAAATTACAATAAACCATTTTTCATCCATATCCGCTGAGGTTTTAGAAGAGCTGAAGGATCTTTTCCCTGAATGTGCGATTGATCCATGCAGATGCGAGAGAATTGAGGTTGAGCAGAGTGACAAGGACAATATCTGTGATACGGGTGAGTGCCAGATTACAGAGAGCAGGATCTCGGTTAAATTCTTGGACTGCCCGGGACAACCGGTGGAAGAATCATTTCTCAGAGAAGTCAGTGCCGGCTGCAGCCCGAAAATGACACTGACTTCAGGAAGTCAAACGGTGTTTACTGAAGATCAGACTTCTGTTACAGCTGTCATTGAACTGGGTTGTGAAGCGATTGATGAGCAGACCGTTGATTTTTCTGTTTCAGGTGTGCCAGGCTCTGTTGATCCTACCCGTGCGACAACCGATCCGGATGGTCAGGCCCGTACCACGTTTACTGCGGGAGATCAGGAGGGCATGGCCACAGTGACAGCGACATCCACGGTGAGTTATTACACGTTTACCGTTTCAGCCAGTGCAGGCGGTGTGGAAGAATCGGAAAACGGTCCTGAAATAACTGCTGAATTAAATCAGAGTGTCAATATTCAAATTGAAGAAGCGCAAGAGGTCTGGTCGGGAACAATGAGTTATGATTGTACTAAGAAATGGGCTTTAGGTACTTATGTAGTAGAAAATTACGATGTAACTTTTACATTTGGTGTCACATATAGTGTCACACCAGTTGGAGAAATAGTCGGGACTGCTATTGCGACACAAGAAGTATCAATAGAGCCAGCCACAGGATTCTGTGTTCAAAACATTAATGTGCCGTCACCTTTGAATCTTGAAGTAAGTGGATATACTGATCCGTTTTACCTGGTTATGGAACTTCCATACCCACATCCACCCTTGTATACATATGAATTTTATGGTTGTTCTCCTTATATTGATCCTTCCATCAATTATGTGAATGGAAATTTTAATTTATTAATTGGCATTTTGGGTGATTCTCCCGTGTTGACCGAGGGGACTCAAACAGGGTCATGGGGGGAAATTTCTTCTTTGGAATGGGGGAATTACACGATAACGCTTAATAAAAAATCCCCCTAAATCCCCCTTTACAAAAGGGGGACGTCATAACTCTCCCTTTGAAGGCGACCGATATGTATTCCAT
>JABMRT010000156.1 GCA_013202295.1 Candidatus Zhuqueibacterota bacterium | reverse complement strand
GCTATAGATCTGTTTGAAGGATCAAGTCTACAATATAGAAAGATATTTCCGGTTGCACTATTTGAGGAAATTAGGAGAGATTTCTTTGAAATATTTAATTTCGCTTGAGAAGCCGGTTCGTTCGATACTTTTTACTTCGAACAAGGCAATGAAATAATCCGGTACTTCGGTATTTAACTGTTGTATCTCCTCAACAAACTTCGTACGTAATTCTACATTGCCAAGCATCTTGGTGCGTTCGATGCGGCCGCCATATCCAAATCCGACAATAAACATAAAGTTCTCGTTTGAAAATCCGGGGATTTTAAGAAGCAGAGAATAATCCACATTGTATTTATCCTGCTGTTCGTAGGGGGCCTCGATCCGGATAAACGTCTCGACCGTATCTCCATTCTCTACAATATGTAATTTTTCTTCCGGGAGATACTGGTATCGAATCGGTGTTTTGTATGCAACAGTATGAATTTCTTATTGATAACAATGGAGTCAGTAAAGATCTTGAAGATGCAGGATATGAGACCATTCCAGCTTCAACAATTTTGCAATGCATATCGGCTCATATCGCAGAGCAGATAAAACGTAAAGATATTCTTAAATTACCGAAGAACGAAATTATTGATAAATGGCCTGAAGTGAAAGAGGGGATTTTTACTGCAGTCGATTATTTTAGATCACACTTGAAAGTACCTGTATCAAGATTATTACCATACAATGCACTTCTCGTCCCATTCTCGTATTTCTTTCTCAGATCTGGTAAACAAAGACCTACAGCATTACAGAATAAACTGTTGGCACAATACTTTTGGTGGGCTTCCTTGTCTCAAAGATTTTCCTCAGCGGTTGAAAGCAAAGTAGCCGTTGACCTAAAACGAATAGATGATATTTTAATTGAAACTCCGCCATCCTATAAAAAAGATGAGCAGGTTGATCTGGATCTGGAAGAATTACAGGAATACTGGTTCAGCACAGGTGACTCATTCTGCAAAGCGATTCTTTGTTTATTATCTTCTTTTCATCCCAAATCCTTTTTGGATAACAGCGTCGTTCAGATTGATAATTCATGGCTGAAAGTTGCGAATAGTAAAAATTACCATCATTTCTTTCCTCGTGCATATTTAGGTAATACCGTATCAAAGTTGTACTATTAATTCTTCAATGATTCTTTCTTGACATAAAGTATATGATATTAAAGAAACAACTTAAAAACAAAAAATTACTTGCTTTTTAAAAATAAATTTATTATAATCGATGTGCGCAATCGATTGTTCAATTTTAAACTTTGAATACTGCATAATGTCCAATAATAACCAGACAACATTAAAAGTCATAGCGGAACATGCTTCTGTATCAGTAACCACAGTCTCTTGAGTTTTATCTAACCAGGCCAAAGAGTACAGAATCAGTAAAAAGACGGAAGACGCAGTTCGACAAATTGCTGAAGAACTAAATTATGCTCCCAATCAATTGGCTCGTGCACTTCGCATGAAGCAAACATATGCAATAGGGATGATAATTCCAGACATTTCAAATCCATTTTTTTCTTCTATTGCGAGATATGTTGAAAATGAGTCTCGTAAAGCAGGTTATTCTGTTATGATTTGCGACAGCCAAGAAGATACGGAGATTGAAAAAGACTCCATTCGACTATTAGGAATGAGAAAAGTAGACGGTATAGTCATTTGTCCGGTAGGAAAAGAATCGAAACATATTTCTGATTTCGCCAAGCAAAATATTCCCATTGTGACTGTGGATCGGTGTTTCCCGAAGTTAAAAATATCTTCTGTAGTTTCTGATAATTATAATGGTTCAATGCTGGCAGTTAATCATTTTTATGAAAATGGCCATAGAAATATTGCATTTATTCAGGGTCTTCCTGGCTCTTCTGTGAATAATGAGCGGTTAAGGGGGTTTCAAGAGGCACATAAATTGTGTGAAATCCCATTAAATGAGTCTTTTATTGTAGGTGATAATTTCGGTGAACAGAGTGGCTATATCGGAACAAAAATTCTGTTGAATGGCACAAAATGTCCCAGTGCAATTTTAGCAAGCAGCAATTTGATCTCACTCGGTGCCTTACGCGCGATTTCGGAGGAAAATCTAAGGATTCCGGATGATATCTCTATAATCGCATTTGACGATCAACCCTATTCTGAATTTTTACCCACTCCGATGACCACGGTTAGACAAAAAAACAGGGAACTCGGAAGACTTACGATAGAGTTACTGTTAAATGATATGAGATCAGGTAGCAAATCACAGGATAAAAAGATCATAGTACCCACTGAATTGATTGTCCGAAAATCTGTAAAGTATATTAAATAAATCGTTTAACTAATAAAAAGACAATGTATTACATGATCAATTGTGAAGTTGAGAGCATATATGACTTTTTTTACATAAACAGGTTAAACGATTGTGCAATAAACATAAACGGGATTATAAATTTTATAAAAAGGCAGAGTAGCATTCATATATCAACAGAAATGTTATGAAATGCATAAAAAATTAAGTGATTATTATATGGATTTAACAGCTTTGTGTACGATTTGGTCTATAACCTAAGAAAAAATACAGAGAATTTTTTTATAAACAAGGATAAACGATTGTGCTTATTAATCTTAAAAACCAGAGTGATTGCATGTCAGCAAAAAAGGGTGAATGTTAACACTCGAAAGGAGGTGAGTCAGATAAAATCGAGAGAAGGATGGTGGTTATTTTAAAAGTTAAGAAAGTAACATGAAAATAATTCTTTCTTAGCTGGAAATCGAAAACTGTATTACTGTATTAAGGAGGAATGTTATGTACAAAAGACTAACAAGTTGTGTGGCATTGGGGATCAGTTTATTGTTATTGTCATTTTCGACAGTTTTTGCACAGGGTGACAACACTCCGGATCCTTTGGTAAATCTGGGTTGTCTGGAAAGTGCAACCTTAACTGGTTCGGTGCCAGATGGGCGGGGAATACCATCTGATATTCTCTGGGATCCTGCAACGGGAGATTTTATGACCCCATCGAGTTGGCACGAATATGGTTTGGGTTATGATTCGACAGCGGGTGGTGTAACAAAAGATAATCCCATGTATTGGCAGGTTGAATGGCCTACTGCAAAGAATATTAATTATATCACTTGCACTGGACCTTTCGGCAATCAGCCACAACCCCATACCGGCTGGGCTGTTCAAATATGGGTTGATGACGATTGGCAGGATCTCGCAAAAGCCGATAATGGATGGGACGCAGATACGTTAAGAGGAATTAGCGGATGGGTTAGCGATGGATTATTGCACTGGAGAGGCATCGAACCAGTCGTTACCACAAAGCTTAGATTTCTCGCTTACGCCAATCCTGACAGCTTAGCGGATGGTGTAGATACTTTTGCTGACAGTCTTTGGAGTATGGTTTTTGTAGGAAGACAAATGTCAGCAAGTTCTCCTAAAGCTTGTCTAATTCAGTACCTTGACTTTACAGGAGAAGAAGCTGATAATGATAAGGATGAAATGGTAAATCTGGGTCTTGTGCATGAGGTTGTAGTCAGTGTTCCTTTTAATAACGGGGAAATCTCCAATTCTCGTGGCCAGCCAAGCGATCTTCTTTATGATCCTGTCAAGGGTGATTTTCATGACATAGGTACGCCATGGGGTGAAATTGGCTATCCCTATAATTATGATGCAGGCTATGTCGAAGAAGATGCACCTTTTTATTGGATGTGTGAGTGGCCTGTGCCAAAGAATGTGAATTATTTCACCTGGGAGGGTTGTTATGGTAATCAACCCCAGCCAAACACACCCTGGGCAGTACAATACTGGGATGGTGCTGCATGGGTAGAATTGGCATCCGGTGTAGGCAGTGACCGTTTTGGTCCACCGCTGCTTGACAGTAATGGCAAATCCTATAATCATCCAGGAATAGGGGTTGATTCTACTACTAGTTCTACGTGGCAATCGGATGAACCGATACAAACAACAAAATTTCGTCTTGCTGTCTGGTCTGATGGAATCGATCCTCTGTTCAGTTTTCATTTTCGCGGACGTGGCGGCCAAACACAGAATTGGGATGAAAGAGAATATGAACGCTATTACGAACCAGAGACCGGGGAACAGGTCCTTTTGGGGGCGGATCCAATACCTTCAACATTTAAAGCGATTCTTGTTCAATATAAAGATCTTGAGACAGCTGTCGAATCGGAAGATTTGGTGAAACCCACAGAGTTTTCACTTGATCAGAATTATCCAAATCCATTTAACCCGCAAACGAATATCACCTATTCATTAAAGAGCACTGGCCGTGTGCGGCTGGTTCTCTATAATGTTCAGGGACAAGAAGTAGCGGTTTTAGTGGATGGGATAAAGACAAGCGGGACTCATCAAGTGACATTTAATGCAAAGTCACTAAATAGTGGTGTCTATTTTTACCGAATTAATACAGACCAAGGTACCCTTTCTAAGAAAATGATGCTAATGAAATAGTTTCAAGGGAACCTTCCTCTCGTCCTCATCCCACAATCCCTCCACCCAATTTGTGGGATGAGGATTAATTCCCTGTATTAATCAGAGATGATATTCGGCCCTTTTTGATGAACAGACATAGAAAAAGACATCTGAAAATAAAAAAGAATTTAAGGTTGCTGTTGAAAACCAACCAGCCACAAGTTATTGAAATCGCCACCATGTTTTGTTTAAACATACACAGCAATGGAGTGTAAAATGTGTAAAACATATTTTTCTAAGATATTCATAGTGCTTTTAGTTCTAATAATAAGCAATACATATGCACAGAGTACCGGAAAAATTACCGGGACAGTTACGGATGGAGAAACGAATAGTCCGTTACCCGGTGCCAATGTGATGCTTGAGGGCACCACAATGGGGGCTGCTACCGATTCGGAAGGGGACTATTTCATTATCAACATTCCACCGGGAATGTATAATCTTGAAGTGCGGATGATGGGGTATGGAACGGTACGGAATGAAGGGATCCGGGTTTCAGTAAACAGAACCGTTGATATTGATGTTGAACTGAAAACAGCTGTGCTTGAAGGTGAAGTAGTTACGGTTACGACGGCAAAGAGTGTAATTAAGAGTGACCAAACCAGTTCGATTCGAAATATATCTTCAAGTGATATTGAAGTTCTTCCTGTTGATAATATCGACCAGATTGTGCAGACGCAGCCAGGAGTTGTGGGTAATCATTTCAGAGGCGGACGCAGCAATGAGGTGGCCTATATGATCGATGGTGTGATGGTGACCGAATCTCACAATCGGGAAGATCAGATGGTTGAAGTGAATCCGGATGTGGTCGAAGATATTGAGATTATTACAGGTACGTTTAATGCCGAATACGGCAATGCCATGAGTGGTGTGGTTAATATCGTCACCAAAGAAGGGGGCAATAAACTACAGGGGGCCGGATCGGTTGAGTTGGGGAATTTTTTAACGGCTCACAAGGATAAATTTGACGGAATAAAAGATACAGATATCGGAATTCGGGATTATAAGATGAGTCTCACTGGACCCGTTTTTAAGAATAAAATGAATTTTGTCATTGATGGACGTTATTTCTACAACAGAGGACATTTATACGGCATTAATCGCTTCAATGTAGATGATTACAGTGATTTCAGCACGTATCCCAGTCAATGGATCAGTGAAGCGAACGGGGATAGCTCCTATATTCCCCTGAATGACAGAGAAGAAATATACCTGCTGGGGAAGTTGACCCTTAAACCCTTTAAATCCCTTAAGACATCGCTCATTTATACTTTGAACAACAAAGAGTTTCAAAACTACAGTCACACCTATTCTTTTAATCCCTATGGGATATCAAGTGCCCATGAAAAATCACAAATGGCTGCGATCCACATTAATCATATGCCGCTCCCGAACGCATTTTATGAATTGAAATTATCCTACATTAAATACAATCGGGGTCAATATGTGTTTGAAGATCCCTTAGATTCACGATACGTTCATGATTTTTATAGCTATGGATCGGGACAGTGGTTCTCTACAGGCGGTCAGGATAAAAATCATACCCGCCGTACCGAAGAGACATACAGATTGAGATTTGATCTGACATGGCAGTTACATAAACATCACAGCCTGAAAACCGGAATTGATCTGGCAAAAATCAGACTGGATCAAAAGTACGCCAATATCAGAAATCTATATGAAGGCTCGGATGATGAGGCCGAATTTGAAATCGATCCTGAAACCAATAAACGTACCTATATCAATTATCAGCCTGAAGTTCGGCCGGATAAAGCCATTTATACAGATATGTATGTTAAGGAGCCTGTTCAGTTTGCAGCTTATATCCAGGATAAAATGGAATTCGAATCCATGGTGGTTAATTTAGGGGTTCGCCTTGACTATTTTGATCCGAAGACAGTCTATCCAACGAATTGGAGAAATCCCGCCAATCAGGATCTGTTTGAAGACCAATCAAGGATGAGTCAATACCCGGATGTGAATTCCCAGTATCAGATCAGCCCGCGGCTTGGCCTGTCCTATAAAATGGGTCAAACCGCATTGCTCCGATTTTCATATGGTCACTTTCTTCAGATTCCGCCCTTAAATTACTACTATCAAAATCATGCGTTTCGTGTCGTAGAATTGGCCCAGCTTGGAAATCCGCTGTTAAAATCCCAAAAAACGATTCAGTATGAAATTGGTCTTTGGCAGCAGTTAACAAATGAAATGGATCTTGAAATTGCTGTCTTCTATCGTGATATTTACGATCTGTTGAGTTCAAAAATGGTTTATACATACAGCCAGATTCGTTACGGTTTGTATGATAATAAGGACTATGCCAATGCAAGAGGATTGGAGCTGAAATACCAGGTTCGTTTAGGTAAATTTTCAATGAATACAAATTATACATTTCAATATGCCCGCGGCGTTGCAGACAGCCCTGATTTCGCTTTCAACAGGGCTGGGGAAGATAGAGATCCTGTAAACAAATTAATATCAATGGAATGGGATCAGCGTCATACTGTGAGTATTATGGCGGGTTACAATACGCAAGGTTATGGTGCATCGCTTCTCGGTGCCTATCATTCAGGAATGCCTTATTCCTGGCAGCCCATTACTGAAAGTCCACTGGCGCTGATCAATCTGTTACCCAACAATCAGTACCGTCCAACAAAATTCAATGTGGATTTGCAAGCCTATTATAAGCTATTCAATATTGGAAATGTAGAAGCAAGAATTACATTGCTGGCTTATAATATTTTCGATCGGTTAAACGAAAACGTTGTAAACAGCACGACAGGGCGGGCTTATACGGGCATTATACGCCCCATCGATGATTTAACACATCGAAGTGATTTTTCCGAATATGTGGATACCGTGCAAAATCCCGGTATGTTTGCTGAACCCCGTTCAATAAAAGTAGGCTTGGGATTTAAATTTAAATAGTCAATTAGAGGCGGTGGGAGATACGTTATGTTGAAAGATAAAAAAATACTGACATTTATCAGTTCCGTGTTGATTTTCTTGTTTTTTTCTTGTCAGCTTTTTGCCCAGGGCGGCAGGCACTATGAAGGCCCGGACGATCCGGCAGCCGACAGAGCTGCAATGCGGGAGGGTGTCATGGATGGGAATCAATTCCTTACGGTTTTCAGAAATAACACTCAAATCGGCTATAAGTACATGATTGATGGATCAAAATGGCCGAAAGATTCTGAGAAGGGCCTGCAAATATTTGATGTGTTGTCAGTGCTTGTTGGCGCTCAGGTTTTTCTGGAACAAGATACCATACCGGTTACTGATGAAGCGCAGATCATCTCAAGAACCGATCTGGATACATTATATTATATACAGACGATATGGAATTATGAGGGTATGTTGGACCTAAATCCGGAAGGTGATATCGTATGGGGATTTCATGCTGTACCTGGATATTTTAATGAGTTAAGTGAAACTCCGGCAATAAGCAATGATTCCTTGTCCTGGCCCCCGGGAGGCTGGCCTTCCCGAGGAGCTGAAACAAAATGGCCGGGTGAATGGAATGGCCGTTTTGGACGTGGTGTAAAGTATGCACAGTTGGAAAGCTATTTTGTTGCGAATGATGCGCAGGACCAGGAATATGTTCAACCTGACCGAAGAGTGAAATACTTTCCAAGGCCCGGTGTTAAGATTGGTGATAAAAGCCCTGATGTAACGATTCAAAAGGGGCAGCCCTGGGGAGGTCTTGGATTGCGTGTGGAAGTTCGCGGATATCAATGGGAAAACCCGCAGACGCGCGATGTGATTTTCTGGGAATACAATATCAGCAATATTTCTGAGTATAGCATACCTCGCACTACATTTGGCTTCTTTATCGATATGGGCGTAGGTAATGCGTTTAATTTTGGTGATGATGCGGATGATCTGGGTGGATTTGATGAAAGCACCGATATGGCCTTTATCTGGGATGCAAATAACGTCGGCGCCGGCGGCTATGCGCCGGGAACCTGCGGCATCACATTCCTGGAAAGTCCTGGCATTGGTTTCGACGAAATGGATAACGACGATGACGGATTGACAGATGAAGCCCGTGATAATTTTGCCATGCAGCTCATCGGACCTACGGCTGGTATTACAGATCTGACAAAGTTTATGGACTATTATGGCTATAACAGTGTTGACCAGCTGGCGGAGCACTGGGATGCCGATGAAGATCAGGACTGGCGGGATGGCGAAGATACCAACGGTAATGGAATCTATGACAATGGAGAGAGCGCCGGCGATGATGTGGGGTTGGATGGTGTGGGACCGGGTGATTTAAATTATTACGGTCCTGATGCTGATGGCACTGAATGCAATCACAGACCTGATTTACTGGAAGGACTTAACAGCGAACCGAACTTTGGACTTAATGATATCTCTGAATCCGACATGCTGGGTTTGACAAGTTTTCATTTTCTTCCTTGGCCGGGTAATAATCCGCCTTGTCCGAAATTTGATGAAGCATTGTATAGCCTGATCGGCCCCCCGGGTTTACATGAACATACAGGCGATGCCGGCGACTATGCGCCTGTATTTGGTTCCGGTGTCTTTAATCTGGAGCGGGGAACGACAGAACGCATCTCTTGCGCCATGATAGGAGCTTATGAAAATGTCGCCACTTTGAATTCGGGGGGATCACCGTATACATTAATCGAAAAGAAAAGAATTGTTCAATTGATTTATGAAAGTGATTACCGCTTTGCAAGGCCGCCTGAAACACCGACACTTCATGCATCCGCGCATGATGGTAAGGTTGTGTTGACATGGGACAACAGGGCTGAGAAATTTACCCGTGAGCCCTTGCTTGGCGGCGAAAACGATTTTGAAGGATACAAGCTCTATAAGGCAACAGATCGGTTCTTTGCTGATGCCCAGAGAGTTTTCGATGGATTTGGAAATCCTTCCGGGAAGGTGCCCGTCTTTCAATGTGATTTAAATAATGATATTTATGGGTTTACCGATTACGGCTTGCTTCAGGGCGAATCCTTTTTTCTCGGAAATAATACGGGGATACAGCACTACTATGAGGATGAAGATGTTCAGAACGGCAGAACCTATTACTACTATCTCGTTGCTTATGACCACGGTATAAAAGGGATTGATGCGAATGTCGCACCGGCAGAGAATGTGGCCTCAATTCAAGTCGATGAAAACGAAAATATTACTCGCATCAGTAAAAATGTACAGATCATGATTCCCCATCAATTGGCCGCTGGTTTTATCCCTTCAAATATTGAGGTCACACCTGCTCATGGAGACATAAAGGGCACCGGCGACGTTTCTTTTGAAATTCTCGATGAACTGGCCCTGAAAGATGGCAATGAATACAAGCTTGGTTTTGTAATAGATACAGTCAAAGTATTTGGAAGCTCAAGTAAAGGCTATCCATTTCCCAATATGGGGTATCGTTATAGAAATATAGGTTTTACAGTTTATGATGTAACCGATTCAAATAATGTTTTACTTCAGGAAACACCAGAAATGTATTCGGGAGATAATATTCTTTATGATAACAACTCTCGTTTCTACTACATGAATCCGAATATCTCATCTGACCCATTCGGTGGTATTAAATTCACATTATCGGATGTACCATCAATAGGTGCGGAGTATGATTCAACAAGTTCTGGCTGGATTACTGGTAATGCCCCAATTCAATTGACGGTTGGTGTAACTTCTTATGTATTTTTTCCCTGGCGAACTGATATCGTGTTTACAGCAGGTGATATTACCTGCACCACACAAGCTGTAGACATTTCTACTATACGCAAGGTAGATGGCATCTCTCCATTTGACAAATCTCTGCTGCTTCCGGATCAAACGTTTAACTTCTATATTGAGAACAAGCAGTTTCAGGATTCGTTGGGATTTAATTATTTACTCGATATCATTGCTTATGATACCAATGAAAACGGGCAGTTTGACCTGCTTGAAGACGATGTGGCCTTTGGCTATTCAAGCATGGAAGAGAGTGAAATGAAATGGCAGATATCCATTGGATCCTTCAATTTCAGGAATGCTGCTTCCGAATCAGAGTTACCAAATCCTGGAGATGTTTATCGTCTGGACAGCCATCGCCCGTTTACCGGTTCTGACGAGTTAATGATCAAAGTCATTGAACCCAGTGAAGAGAAGGAACGAGTGGCGGAAGATTTGGATAAGATCAAGGTCGTTCCCAATCCATACATTGTCACCAATATGATGGAGCCCGCTGTTCGGAACATCTTTCTGAATCAGAGACGACGCATCATGTTTACTCATATCCCGGCTCATTGCGAAATAAAAATCTTTTCAATCAGCGGGTATCTGGTTGATGAGATTGATGTAAACAATGAACCCCATAATGGGATTGTTCACTGGGATTTGCTAACCAAATACGATTTGGAAGTTGCTCCCGGTATTTATGTGTATCATTTGAAATCAAAAACAACAGGTAAAGAAAAAATGGGGAAATTTGCTATCATCAAATAATAGGATCAGGCTTAAAAAAGGGTTAAGAGTGATTCCCATATTTAAGAGGAGTATAACTCATGAAACATCATAATATTGTAATACTTATATTCATCTCGCTATTGACCTGCACTCACGTGGCGAGTGCTCAGACTTCGTCCAACCGGGTGGGGACAACAGCGGCAAACTTTCTCGAATTGGGATTTGATCCCCAGGGAACCGCCATGGGGGATGCATGCGTCAGTACGGTGAATAATTTATCCTCAATCTATTGGAATCCTGCGGGACTGGGATTTATGGAACACAATGAGGTCTATTTTTCTTATCAATCCTGGCTGGTAGACACGCATACCTACCTTGTTGCAGCGGGATTCGTCGCGCCATCTCTGGGTACATTCGCCATAAGCGTCATGGGGATGAACTATGGGGAAATGGAAGTCACCACGTTGGAATTGCAGGAGGGCACAGGTGAAAAATTCACGCCTGCAGACATGGCGATTAATTTATCATATGCCCGGAATTTGACGTCCTGGTTTGGGTTTGGTGCGACCGTAAAGTATATTCACTCTTCTATTTTTCATTCAACTGCCAGCGCTACGGCTGTTGACATGGGTGCTATCATCAAGACTGGATTTTTCTCTTCATCCAATGATAAAGAGGGCCTGAGAATTGGAATGAGTCTGTCAAATTACGGAACACGAATGCGCTATGGAGGCCTCGATCTGTTGCGGTCCATCGACATCTCTCCTGATGAAACCGGCAATTATAAAGATGTTGAAGTAGAATTTAAAACCGATTCATGGGAACTGCCATTGCTTTTCCGTGTCGGTATTTCACTGGATCCCATTGTTCTGACAAAGCATCGCTTGACTCTGGCTGCGGATGCACTTCACGCGAACAATAATAATGAGTCGGTCAATCTGGGTGCGATATACACACTAAGTATGCCGGGTCTTGGCAAAGTATTTCTTCGTGGTGGATATCGGGGTATGTTTATGGAGAATTCAGAATTCGGTCCGACATACGGCTTTGGTTTTTTACTGCAGACCATGCCAAAAAGGGCGATTCAGTTAAATTATGCTTTTCGCGATATTGGCTTATTGGGAACAACGCATGTTATGGGATTCAGCTTCCTATTTTAAAGAATGAAGAAGTCGTTCACATTAGCTTATGGAATATTTGATTTGAAACGTGGAAAACAAAATATTTTGCTGTATTGCATCACCTTGCTACTCCTATTGGCTAATTTTTTTCATATGGATATCTGTTATGCACAGGAAAAAGTGATCTTTGACACCGATATTGGTCCGGACTGGGATGATGTCGGTGCAACGGCCGTTTTGCATGCTCTGGCCAATTCAGGAGAAGCCGAGATATTGGCCATGATGGTCTCGAGTGGGGGGCATTCAGGATTGTGGGGACCACCCTGTCTTGATGCTTTCAACACCTATTATGGCAGACCTGACATACCCATTGGCGTGGCTGAGGATGGTCCAAGTTTTGGTTCCAGGTATAATCAGCAGATCGCTGAAGAATTCGAGCAGGATTTGGGAACTGACAATGCATGGGATGCCGTGGAATTATATCGCAAGGTTCTGTCTGAACAACCGGACAGCAGCGTCGTTATCGTAACAGTAGGTTTTATTACGAACATCGCGGATTTATTGAATTCAGAATCCGACAGCAACAGTCCGTTGAATGGAATGGATCTTGTGCATAAAAAAGTGAAGCGATGGGTTTGCATGGGCGGGGGTTATCCCAGTTCAGGTGGAGAATTTAATTTTAACAGGGACGCAGTCGCAACTCAATTTGCAGTTGAAAACTGGCCGAAACCCGCGTTATTCAGTGGTTATGAAATTGGTGCTCCAATTCAAACCGGTGCGAAACTCGCTTTAACTTCAGAAACAAATCCCATTAGAAGAGCTTATGAACTTGCAGGAGGCTATGTTGGAGTTACCCGATCTAGTTGGGACCAAACAGCTGTATTAGCCGCCATTCGTGATCCTCTCTTGTACTGGGATTTGGAAACATCGGGTTACTGTCACGTTTTCAATAATGGTTCAAACGAGTGGCGTACTTCGCCGGACAAGGATCACAGTTATTTAATTCGTAGAGTTCCCGATGAAGAAATGAAAGAGATCATCGACAATTTAATGGCTGATATTGAAGGTCTGCCCGAGGTGAGCATTACTTCACCTGCTTATGGCGCTTCTTTTGATGAGGGCGCAGATATCACCGTCGTGGCAGATGCTTTGGATACGAACGGTCAGGTTGTTCAGGTTGAATTTTTTGCAAGAGAGATAAAAATTGGTGAGGCTAATACTGCTCCATATAGTGCTGTATGGAGTAATGTTGCCAGAGGAGGGTATTATTTAACTGCCAGAGTGACTGATGATGATGGCCATTCAATGTATTCCGATCCAGTCAAGATTTATATTGGCGATTTGGATCATACATTTGTCGGTCACTGGATGTTTGAAAATAATGCTGTCGATTCTTCGGATCATGCCAATAATGGAAATATTTCCGGTACTCCTGAATTTGTAAACGCTTTATCACAAGGAAAGGCTTTACATTTTAAAACCAGTCAGGATTTTATTACCATTCCCAAGAGTCCTGATTTCAGCATAACCAGCTTCACCCTTGCAGCATGGGTGAAAATTCCCGGACCTATTCCCGAGGGGTGGAGAACCATTATTGAACATAATCGTGATGGAAGAAACTGGTTCGGATTATGGAAAAGTGCTAACGGGGATATGTTCCATTTTCGGTGGACGAACAATGGAACTGCCAAGGTCGATTTTTCTTCAAACATATCACCCAACAGCTGGTATCATGTCGCGGCAACTTTTAACGCGATTGAAAGAACTGCCAGATTGTATTTAAACGGCAGACTCGATAAAGTGATTCAAAATACGGATGTGCCCGAGCCTGTGGATTCGGAAATGCGGATCGGTATCAATATGGATAATATGGAAGAATTCAATGGCATCATCGATGATGTCCGTGTCTATAACCGTGTACTGGATGAATCTGAAATTAATGGAGTATTGACTGAAACCTCGGCTGAAAACAATAATGAACTCTTGCCTGACAGAATTATTTTATTGAACTATCCCAATCCGTTTAATCCATCAACCACGATATATTATAGTATGCCGGTTCGTTCCCACGTTAAAATTGATGTGTATGATATTGGCGGACAGCATATAGCAATTTTGGTTGATGAGGAAAAAATGGCTGGAACTCATACCATTCAGTTTACCGGAAATGAATTCTCTTCAGGTGTCTATTTCTATCGGTTACAGACGGAGAGATATAAAGCGGTTAATAAAATGCTTTATGTCAAATAGTGCTTTATAAGATAAAGGAGAACAACCAATGAAAACTTTCATCCTTTTACTTTTTTCCACATTGCTACTTTTTTCAAATTGTCAATCCAAATCTCCAGGCAACGTTGAAAATGAAAAGCAGAACAAAATTAGAATCCTTTTGGATACGGATGCCAATAATGAATTGGATGACCAGCATGCAATTGCTTATATGTTATTCAACAGTCAAATATTTGACGTAGAAGGAATAACAGTTAACAGAACCCACAATGGAGGCAGTGTAGAAGAGCATCTTAAAGAGGCTGAACGAGTTGTCAAATTATGCGCTTCTGATTCAAAAGTTAAAGTCTACAAAGGCGCCAGCGGAAATTATGAAGAAATAAAAGACTATGTGAATGAGCTTGATTTTGATGGATCGGAAGCTGTTAATTTCATTATAGAAAGAGCCAAGGTTCAGGATGATCGAAAATTGGTATTAATGCCGGTTGGCAAGCTCACCAATATTTCTCTGGCATTGAAAAAAGATCCTTCCATTGCACCCAATATTAGAATTGTATGGTTGGGAACAAATTATCCGGATCCGGGAGAGTATAATTTTGACAATGATATTCCTGCTGTCAAACCCATTCTGGAGTCGGATGTAGAATTCGAAATGGTTATGGTCCGGTATGGCAAATCCACCGGAACAGATGCTGTGGTCGCCTATTTAGAAGATTTCCAGCAGTTGATGCCGGGTAAGGGACCGCATATTGATACACCTGTTGAAGGACGGCATGGCGGATTGTTTACGAATTTTGGAGATTATTCTGTGGATCTATTCGAAAAATTCAGAGGAAGTCCGACAGCAAGACCCTTATTTGACATGGCAGCGGTTTCCATTGTCAAGAATCCCGCCTGGGTGGATCGTGTCATCATAAATGCTCCTGAATTTAAAGATGGGAAGTGGATTGAGCGGCCTGATAATCCCCGGGAAATTGTCATCTGGGAAAATTTTAAAAAGGAATTGATAATGCAGGATTTCTACAACACCATGGAGCATTACATTCTGCCGGAATAATAACCCGAATGAAATTAAGTTTCAACTGATGATTATATACTTTATTGGATTTAGGTTATCTTAAAAAGAAGTGGCAACCCTTGTGAATGAGGAAAAACCTGCTGGATCGTATAGTGTTAATTTCGAGGGTTCTGAGCTTTCCAGCGGTGTATATTTATATACTCTTACAACTGGTACAGAAGTAATATCTCAGAAAATGCTATTAAATAAATAGCATCAAAAAGGGAAGGGAAACTCCTTTCCCTTTTTTTATTGCGATACATTATGATTGAGAAAGGTGGTAAAAATGAAAATTTATAAACTTTTTGTAAAAACAATATGTAATAATTTTTTAGTTTTCCTCTTAATCATGCCGATTCAAATGACTGCGCAGGATACTCAGCCGAAAAAAATAATCTATGAGACAAACATGTGCCTGTCTGTGGACGATGTGGGCGGGCTGGCCATGATTCATGCTTTTCAGAACAGAGGAGAGGCCGAGCTTCTGGCGGTCTGCTTAAACGAGGTGCATCCCAGTGGCGCGGCTGCAATCGACGTAATTAACACATGGTATGGACGGGGTGATATACTCGTGGGAGTCTACCGGGATCTTTTTCCAGATCCAGACACTTCCGCTTTTCTGGATGCCCTGACCCAATTCCCCCACGACTTGGATAATAAAAGTGCATTAAGCACTCTGGATGTTTATCGGAATGTTTTGCCAAAACAACCGGATAGCTCTGTAACAATCATCAGTGTCGGTTTTATGAACAATCTGGGTTTGCTGTTGGAAAACGAACCTGATCTTGTTGCAAAAAAAGTGAAAGAACTGGTGATTATGGGCGGTCACCAAGGTGACAACCACAATCTGGGGCTTCACAATACAGTAAGCGCAGCCCGAAATGTATTGGAGAACTGGCCGTCTCCGCTTGTATTTCATCATTTGGGCCATGATGTGATGACCGGTCTCGGTTTAAAGGAAACACCAGCAGAGAATCCAGTGCGGGAAGCTTACTACAAAGCCCTCGGCTCCAAATTCAGTGATCATCCCAGTTGGGATATGATAACGGTTCTGTATGGCGTTAGAGGAGTATCAAACTATTTTACAAAAAATAGTACTGGTAAGGGTTCCATACCGAGTGGATATGAATGGGAATTAAAAACCCGAAATGATTCATTTCTGGAAGCGCTTTTACCACCAGAATCGTATGCAGAGATTATTGAAGAACTGATATTGGAAGCGCCTAAGAAATAGTTATAATACGTTATTAAAGTGATTCTTCTATGTGCTATGCTAATTTTATGAAAGCAGGAAAAAATGAAAAACCATAAATCTCTTGCAAAAACAGGTTGTAGTCTTTTTTTTATTATCATCCTGGTGCCAACTCTATTAATTGCCCAGAATAAAAAACCGGTGAAGATAATCTATGAGACAGACATGTGCATGGCTGTGGATGATGTGGGTGCTCTGGCCATGATTCACGGCCTTCAGAACAGAGGTGAGACGGAGCTTCTGGCGGTCTGTTTAAACGCAACAGGGGATCCAGACGGCGCAGCTGCTATCGATGCAATCAACACCTGGTATGGTCGGGGCGACATTCCCGTGGGTGTCTGGAAAGGTTCTTTTCCGGATCCGGATACTTCTAAATATATGCATGTCCTAACCCTGTTCCCTCACGACATTGACAGTAAAAGTGCGCCAAGCGCTCTGGAGACTTATCGAAAAATTTTGCCAGAACAGCCGGACAAATCAGTGACGATCATCAGCACCGGTCATCTCCAAAACCTGGATGAACTGTTGAGAAACGATCCTGACCTGGTCGCATCCAAGATCAAAGAACTGGTGATTATGGGCGCCTTACAAAATGATCCGGAACATTTTGTTTTGCACAATACGGAAAAAGCAGCCCAAAATGTTATGGAAAATTGGCCAACTCCCCTTATGTTTCATCTTCTGGGTGAAGGGATTATGACCGGTTCCGGATTAAAGGATACACCTAAAGAGAATCCCGTGCGGATGGCCTATTACCTGCAACTCGGCCCTGAATTTCCTGATAACGCCAGCTGGGATCAGATGACGGTCCTGTATGGCGTGAGGGGAGTCTCCGGTTACTTCAAACAAAACTTTACCGGTACGGGATTATTAGTCGGTGGATATAAATGGGATCTGCAAGAAAGAAAAGATTCATGGCTGGAATTACTTTTACCGGAAGAATCGTATGCTAAGATCATTAATGATCTAATGTTGGAGCCTCCTAAGAAATAGTATTATGCGTTTTAAAGTGATTAGTTTATAGGTGATATCATTAGTGTCCGGTTAAACCTTAGAATAGCCCGTATTGATGCACATTGGTACTACTCGGCGGTTTGTATTTGATGTTCATTACCAGTTCGTACAAAGGTTTTCTCTCAAAGAGATTAACCTGAAT
>JABMRT010000155.1 GCA_013202295.1 Candidatus Zhuqueibacterota bacterium | reverse complement strand
GGTATGGCATGTGGTGTGGTTTTTTGAGTTTGCTCATCTTCTGCTGTCAGTCGGCTTTGAAACAGAAGCAGCAGGTACAATTGTAAGATCAATTGACGAAACTACTTCCAGTATCATGCATAAACTAGCAAACCCATTAAGAGCGGAATTCAGTTACAAAGGACTTGTAGTGGGATATGTTCAAAGCGGTAAAACGGCAAATTACACAGCACTAATTTCGAAAGCTGTAGATGCAGGGTATAAATTTATTATTGTTCTTTCTGGCATTCATAGCATTCTAAGACGACAGACTCAGATAAGATTGGATAAAGAACTAACCGGTATGAATGATTTGAGGATTGATGATGCATTTATAGAGGAACCCTCTGATATTAAAAGATGGAACAGAATAACAACTGCCCGCTTAAGACAAGTAAGAACAGAGGGTGGAGAGATCAAGGTCCAAGATCTTGGTGAATTTGAAACGATAAATGTAGATCCTTTTGATTCAATATGTAACCGGTCAACCCCCACATTGGCTATCATAAAGAAAAATGTCGCGGTTCTTTATAGATTGATTACATACATGCGCCAGTCTTCTGAAAGTAACAGAAGCAACATACCATTGTTGGTAATAGATGATGAGGCCGACCAAGCTTCAATTAATACTAATGCAAATGATCCCGATTCTGATCCGACCAGAACAAATGAGGCAATACGAAGACTGTTGGAATTGTTTCCACGAAAGGCCTATATAGGGTATACCGCCACCCCTTTCGCCAATGTATTGATCGATATGACAACGGAACATCAATTACTGGAGGACGATTTATATCCGAGGAATTTTATAGTATCGCTGCCAAAACCAGACGGTTACTTTGGTACTTCCATACTTTTCCAAGGAGACTTGGCACAAAGATTTATTAAAGAGATACCTGACGAAGCAAATACATTTATTAGATACGGGAACATGACTGAAAACCTATCAATAGCCATTGATCAATTCATACTTTGTTGTGCAGTTCGTAATCTTAGAGGAGATAGTGAAAAACCCATGAGCATGCTGGTGCATGTATCTCATCGTATTTCCAACATGTCAACGATCAATACAATAGTATCCAATTACATTGAGAACGTTACAGGAAGATATAACAATAGAATACACTCTCGAGGTTTAAAAGAGCATTACCGTGATATTTGGCAAAATATTATTCCTGATTCTGAAGCTATCAGTACCAGTCTGGATATTACAACAAACGTGATTCCTGACTTTGATCAGATTTGGGAAGAGATTTCAAATGTATTTGGAGTTCTCAGGATTGTAGAGTTAAATAGTGCTTCTGACGATGTTCTTGATTATACAACGGGCGAAGAAATAAAGGTCATTGCTATAGGAGGAAATCAGCTTTCCAGAGGATTAACACTGGAAGGGCTAATGACAAACTATTATCTAAGAGCCAGCAAACGGTATGACACATTATTGCAGATGGGTAGGTGGTTTGGATACCGAAAGGGATATGAGGACTTAACTCGTATTCATACAACCCAGCAAATATCGGAATTTTTTGAACATCTCGCTCTTGTTGAAGATGAACTAAGAAGTGAGATATATAGATATGAAGAAGAAGAGAAAACCCCTATTGAAATGGCTATCGCCATCAGAGATTATAGGTACTTGAATATTACAGCTCGAAATAAAATGGGAGCAGCTAGATTGAGACAATCCTCCTGCAGTGATTCTCTTAATCAAACGATATGGTTACCATTGAATCAGCCTGATGTACTAAGAGACAACTATAATCTCGGTGCTAGTTTCATCCAGAATATCAATAATGATATTGGTTTCACAAATGTAGATAATAGTGGGGTATATCTTGCGAACAGAAAATTAGATGGCGAGATTGTATTACGCGAATTCTTAAATCGTTATATATTCGTTGATAGAGAAAGCACGGGAGGTCCGGGACTAGATGCAGATAACCTGCTTTCCTACATTTTTCGAAGACTCAATGATCAGAATCCTGAACTGACTCAATGGAGTGTTGCCGTTGCAGGAAACTCCAAACGCACAGCAACTGATGATCCAGCGAATTTTGGCGGTCTGGGTATAAACAAAATCCAACGCAGCCGTAAGTACACCATACAAGGATTCAACATTGGTGTTTTAACAGAACCAGATCATCTGAGCATTGACCTGGGACCCAATGAGACCAGATCGCCTCAAAATCCATTACTACTTTTATACCTGATTTGGAAGGACAGTTCTTCCGCAACACAAATTGAAAACCCATTGCCGGATCAGAGGATTAATCTTTATAGATATGTGGATAGTGAGAGAGTAGATGTACTTGGTATTGCAATTAAACTACCAAGAAGTCAATACGAACCAAACGATTACATCGGGCAATAATCATGGATTATCGAAATTTATCTATTAAAAGCTGGCAACAGTTAGATCTTTCGGGAAGTGTTGCTTCTGGATATCAAAGTGTCTTTTTAAGTTTAAGCGATCACCAGCCGTCAAAACTCCACATCTTCAGAGATGAATCAAAAATATACCACTTTGCTATTGAAGAACCTGAAGTAACGATCGATGATATTTCTGATCCTGGGATTAATGGTCTCCAAATAACTGTGAATCAGTACCGCATGAAAGAAGAAGGAGTAAATACGTTTATTGATATTCAATGCCATCTTGAAGGGTACTTGGAAGAATTTACACAAGTGGTAAAAGAAATCGCTCGGAAAATACTACACGATGAATATCCCCCTGTCGAAGCAATTTCAGAAGTTATCAGGAAGTGGAGGATGTTCTGGGCGACTGAATCAAAAAAGCTGCTTACTGAAGATCAACAAATTGGGTTAATATGTGAATTGTTGGTCCTGTCGAAACTCTGTGATATTGATTTAATTAGAGCACTCGATTCATGGGTTGGACCTCTAGGTGAAATACACGATTTTGTTTTCAAAGACTACAGCTTTGAAATTAAAGGCACTAGGCGAAGTGATCGGGTGCATAGGATAAATGGGATAGAACAACTCAATCACCTGCCGGATAAAAACTTGGTGCTTATTTCATTCAGAGTAGCTGCAGTAGATACTGCACATTCAATAAATTTGCAGAGCATGATAGAAGAATTTTCGGATGATGTACTTATCAATAAGCCAGAACTTCATATTAGATTCACTGAATTGATCAAGAAGGCTGGCTATAGTCCCTTATTTGCTGAGGAATATTTAAAGTTTAATATTGAGATAATCGATGCTTTTGCTTTTGATGTCGATGGGGCATTTCCAAGACTTATTCCTGCAATGTTTAAAGAATCTTTGTCTCCCAGAATCACCTCACTCATTTATGATATTTCACTTTCAGGTATGGAAGGTGAAGACTTTAATAATATCGATTGGGCCAGGTACCTGCTATGACCCTTCCAAAGTATTCTCTTGATCAAATGAAGAATCAAAAGCCACCTATATCATCTTCGATACCTGTTATTGATATTTTTGCGGGGCCTGGGGGTCTTGGGGAAGGTTTTACAGAATGCCATGACAAGCAGGGGAAGGCATGTTTTAAGATTGTCTTATCAATTGAAAAAGAGGAATATGCTCACAAGACTTTAAAGCTTCGAGCTTTTTATAGACAATTTGAGAGGAATCGAGTTCCTGACTTATATTATCGGTTTCTCAGGAATGAAATAACCGAAACTGAGTTGTATGATTCTTTTCCTGAACAGGCTGAATTGGCATCATTACAAGCTTGGAAGGCTGAACTCGGGGTTACTGATATGTCCGACGTCGACAAAAGGATTCGACAAGCGTTAGCAGATTCAAAAGAATGGATATTAATCGGAGGGCCTCCGTGCCAAGCATACTCAG
>JABMRT010000154.1 GCA_013202295.1 Candidatus Zhuqueibacterota bacterium | reverse complement strand
GGCCAATGCCATAGACTGAACAGCTTGAAGCAAAAATGAATTTTACACCCATTTTTTTACAAAGTTGTGCAATGCGTAAACTATATTCTCTGGTTGGATCATAAATTTTTTCAGGTTCCATATTGCCGAAAGGATCATTAGAAATGCCGGCCAGATGGATAAGTGCGTCAACACCTTCCAGGTCAGATTCTTCAAACAGCCTGACGTCTTTGATAATGGTTTTCGTCTGTGCCGGTTCATATAGTATACAGTCCTGAAAAAATCCCGTGTCGTATCCCACACAATCGAAACCATTCTCCTCCAGAGAACCACTTAGTGCACTGCCGAGATAGCCAAGTGCACCTGTAATCAAAATTCTTTTCATAATTTCTCCAAGTTGAGTTCTTAATGTATAGATATAATTTTTGATCGCAATGACAGAGATTTTAGCATTTTACTTATTTCCGCTTCATATAAAGGATTTGTTATGAATACATAGCTCGGTTTAAGATTTTTCAAAACATGCGGCGCGATTACTTCTTGGCCCGTAACCGGAATGAAGGTATTGTGTTTCTTGGGATTGGAATCGACAACATATGGAAATTGATTCTAATCTATATTCAATGTGTTCAACAACATGACACCTCTACCGGCAGCACCCCAAAGGACAGCGTCACTATATCCTTTTAACTGTGCTTTTAGTCTTTTGATGTTTTTTGGTCCAATGCCAATCGTAAAGAATACTTCGTAAAATAGCTGGGATGTTCATAAGAAAATAGAAATGAATTTTTGTTTTTGACAATCCACTCAAATCCAGGCACTTCAATATAAATGGCCTTGGGCTTCAATCTTTGCTCGATTAGAATACCTTTCAGAAAGCGTATAACCCTGCCTTGATGTTCAAGAATGTGCCTTAAAATAATTAAATCGGGTTCTCTCCCTACTTTAGCGCTATCATAATAATTTGAAATGAATGTTAAATCTTTCTGCGATGAATCTAACAGACGTATCTTGCAACTCGGGTCAAAGCCTATTCCTTGAAACTCAAATAATTCCCTCAATTTTATTAAAAAATCCCCATTCCCGCATCCAATTTCTACTATGGTTTGATCTGCTATAGAAAAAACATCGTTTATTGACCTACAGACAGAATCAATGTACTTTACGAAATATTTTGAATAGCTCCTTCCGCTTTCATAATCTACCCAATAATCCATCAAGGAGGAATCAAAAACAGCATTAAATGCAAACTGACAAGCTAAACAGAAATAAAAATCCACGTTTCCTTTTCTCGCATTCAGAGCACTTTCACGAGTATAATGTCTTTCAAGGTTATACAGTGGCAGCACGTCTTTCTTAAAGATGGGTATAGTTTCTGTTGAGTTACACACAGGGCATTTTACAGTATCAGGATTTGATGAGATAAATTCTGACATCTTTCAAAACTCCGTATGTATGTATTTATCTATAGCTGAACTGAGCACCTGCCCATCCTCTTTAGAACAAAAAGCCTCTAAGTCAGTACCGCCACCAACAAAACTGATCCGGAAAGGTGTTCTTGAAATTATCATATATAATTATCCATTGTTAACGCATTGATATGGTTCTTTATTCCTTCTTCTAAAGATGTACTAACCATCCATCCCAATGTCTGAGTTGTCTTGCTTATATCGGCCCAGAAATCGGTTACCTTTTGTTCTTTATACGCATCTCTTAATTGTTCCGACATAGTAGCCTGTCCTGTAATCAGTAGTTCTGCTGTTTTGCATACCTCATAAACACTTGTTGAAATACCGGAGCCAAGGTTATAGATGCCGGAAGGAATTTTATTGGTTGCGGCAATCTGGAAAGCCCTTGCAACATCCTCTACATAAACAAAATCATTTTTGTTATGCGGTTTCATTATATCGGGGTGCTTTCCCTTATTAAATTTATTGATAATCCCAGGAATAAGCGAACCGGCACGCTGCCCCGGCCCATATACATAAAAGATGCGAAACCATATCAGATTAATCGCTGCCTGTTCGCACAGCAATGACGCATAATGATAGATCGACTGTTTTGCCCACGCGAAAAATGAGGTCGTTTGGACAGTGTCAGATTCCTTGCAAGCTCCTTTTGTTTTTCCGTATTCAAAGCAGGAACCACTTATAATAACTTTTCTGCAATCTGTTTCTCTGACAATAAAGTTCAGAAAATTAATAGAGTTATCTAAATTTGATTTTGAAATATCCGCTGAATAATCAGGTATTCCCTTCCATGCAAGGTGAATACATACCTCTGGATTAAATTTTTGAATCGAGTT
>JABMRT010000153.1 GCA_013202295.1 Candidatus Zhuqueibacterota bacterium | reverse complement strand
CGGTTTGTCACAAAAGCATTCTCACCCCAAACTTTACTCAGAATGTCATTTCTCGAGAATACATTTTCACTTTGCGATGCAAATAGATAGAGTAGTTTAAACTGAGTATAAGTCAAATCTACCAACTTGCCATTTTTCCGAACCTCATGTGTATCCAAATTGATGTTCAGATCTTTGATAGCAAAGGCTTTTTGCGAATGGTTTACCAGGTCGACGCGGCGGATCAGAGATTTTGTCTGCGCTACAATTTCATCCGTATTGAGGGGATCAATAAACGCTGCATCCGCTCCCATATCCAAAGCATGGATTTTACTCTTGGATTCAGATTGATGAGAAACAGAAACAAGACACATCTTTTTCAGTGTTTCTCCTGACTCCTGGATCAACAATTCAAACACTTGAGGAAAAGCCGATGATTCACAAATCACTGCATCCGGACGTTGCATATCTATATGCTGCTGAAGTTGGTCTGGATTGTGAACGGGATGAACCTGATTAATTTCAGCATGAAGAAAAGAGAAAACCAATTCTTCTTCTAGCGCTTTGTCTTTGACCAGTATTAATACTGTTGTTTTTTTCATTTTATCTCATCCATATCTAAATACGGGGTTTTAAGTTGACGATTAACTCTCAAGCAAGGGGTATGCCAAAGACAGTTAAACAGCCATTATCTGTTTAATTACATCGACTTAGAGTATTTAGTGTAATTATTGTTTATTACGGTGAGGAAAAATATACCCTGTTATTTCGGAATATTTTGCAGGATAGAGATGATTATATCCAAAAAGTCACAATCATTGCGAGACATTTCTAATCAAACATGAAATGTAAAATAATAGAGATATGCATAAACGGCGGGAGCAATTAAAATAGAGCTGTCAAAACGATCAAGGATGCCCCCGTGTCCTGGCAACATGTGAGATGAATCCTTCTGAACTGCGTCTCGTTTAAACAGCGATTCAACAAGATCACTGATTTGGCCCAGCACACCTACGATCGCTCCAATGATTATTGCAGACAATATCGGAAGTTGTTTTACCACAAGGAAGGAAAAGAGTGCTGAAAAAATGATTGAAAAACCAAATCCCGCAATCGTGCCTTCCCATGTCTTATTGGGACTGATTCGTTTGAATAAAGTATGCTTTCCAAAATATGAACCAAACAGATATGCAGCTGTATCACATATCCAGATAAGCGCGAAAACCAACATCACGATAAGAGCACTCGTTGAACTTGGAGCAGAAGCCTGATCCGACAAATCTCGAATAAGAATCAGAAACGACAAGAGCGAGATATATCCGACTCCGAGAAGGGTTACACCCGCATTGGCCATCGCGTTGGGAGATCCCTTAAACAACTCAAAAATTAAAATTAAAACGATTATAAAAGGGATGGATGCAGCTAAAAAGTAAATCTCGCTGAAATGGATACAACTATTAATAAGAAACAGGCCGCATACTCCAAGCAATCTGGATGGATGAAATCCTTTCTTTTGTGCTAATAAATAAAATTCGTGAAGGCTTAAAACTTGAATCAGCGTTATAAGAAGCAAAAAATATGGATTTCCATAATGTATAACAAAGAATATGAGTGGGATACCAATAACTGCTACAGCAACGCGGATTAAAAAATTATTTACATCCATACAGAGAGCTCGCTTTTTTCAATTTACATTTTTGACATGGCAATATGCTCATTTAATATACAAGAAAATCAATCTCAATCAAGTGCTAAATTGAATAAATCATTGGTCATTATAGGATCAATGAAAATAGGCGGAAACTTCACGTTAATTTTCCGCCTATACGTATGATCGCGCCAGGATTCTGCCTTGGTGCGTAAGAAATAGGAGGGCTAAGCCCTCCCTTGTTTTCGCTCTGGGGCGCAGCCATAGAGCGATCAATTACTCACCAGTTATCCGTCGATAATAGATATCACCTCCGTTGTGGTTTCTGAAGTCTCGCCAAAAAACAAAAATTCCGTTTGGGGTATTCAATAGAAAGGGTTCAATGGCAATGCCAGAAGCATTACTACTGACTAATGAGGTTTCGTATAACTGAGCAGATTCCAGATCCCAGAACGTGCATGCGACCTTGTTTCCATCTGTCACCCACGCGATACCAACCAGGGAGTTGTGGACTGCAATGTTTGAGAAATTGTAGGCCTCAGAGCTGACAGCCACAGACCTGGTTTTGGTTCCTGCTAATGAGTAGAACTGTAAATCCAGAGCCGCTGAGATCTGGCTATAGGCGACAACAACCTCGTCAACACTCAGCGGCCAAAAGGATACAACTGGATCAAAATGATCGAGAGTCTCCAGGAAAACCGTCCCGTTAAAGGTGTTGGACTGCTGGTCAAATGTAGCTGTCATAAGATCACCCTGTTGAGTATAGACTACTCTAATTGAGCCATTGCTCCAATAGGCATGATGTACAAGACATGAGCCGTTTCCGACTACCTCTGAATATGTATAGGCAAAACCATTATCAATAGAAACTTGTACATATATGATGCTGGAGATGTCTTCGTCAGGCTCCGAGTTATAAAAGTAATGCAGTGTTGTTGGGTCTGCCAAAAAGCCATTGCCCTTACATGCTGCCGGGAGAGCCTCAGCGATTTCAACCCTGCCCTGGATGGTACCATTACGCTGAATTTCCGCTATTGTAAATCCCTCCAGAGCGCTGTAGCTGCCATGCCAGGTTATAAATATCCTGCCATTAGACTGAATGATATTGGGAAATGAAGAAATTGACTTAACTGTACCAATGTGAATGGTAGATTTAATGACATTTTCATCCGAATCGAGAACAGCAAACATAATTGCTGTCGAATCGAGTGTGGGTGGTACACGTGTAAACACTATGTAAATCTCTTCACCGGTTTCAGAACAAATGGCTCTCTGGCTGCAGTTGTTGTATTCACTGTTCTCGTAAAGGACACGCTCCTTCGTCAGAACAACCTTAGGGCCCTGTTCGGGCACGTTCGTAATAGTATTCTTACAATTTAGAAACAACATTAACATTAACAGTATTACAATAAAAATATTTTTAAAAAAATGCGACATAACCTCTTCCAATTTCTTTAATTGTCTAACGGCTGGTAATCACCTGAAAAAAAATACTGCGACTATGAATTTTTCATTACTGATAATTACCTGCGGTTTAATTACTTTTCAAAGAACCCGGACGCGTTTACCTTGTTCCCAGACTCTGTCTGGGAACATCAAAATCCTGAGTCTCATCGGGGTTCCCGGTCAGAGACAGGGAACCAGAGATAAAAAGTCCCCATTTTGTCAATGGGGGATTCCGGTATGCCGGCACATCTTCGACGAGAAGATTGTGAAATTGTGACTAACCTGTTAATTCACTTATGTATCAATTTGAAATCGTGTTTCACCGTCGTTTGTTAAATATATTCCTTTTTCTCCAACCACCGGGCAGACCTTGGTGCAAATCCCGCAGCCCACACAAAGTGATTCCTCTACAAAAGGCAGAAAGACCTCTCTCTGTCTGCCGTCAATCGTTGTCACCGTCCGCGTAGTGAACTGTATAGCTTTGGGCGAAACCGGGCAATGCTCCTCACACACCATACAATTATCGCCGTAATACCACGGAATACAACGGGTCTTGTGAAAATGGGCGGTTCCCATCTTCATTTCCTGTTTCTGCTTCATGGTGAGGTCTTGAATTGCGCCGGTCGGACACACTTTTCCGCACAAGTTACAGTTGTGTTCGCAATATCCCATGGGTGTAATCAGGGCCGGTGTGCTAAGACCCTCCCATCCGCTCTCAAGCGCCGTGACTTGCAATCCTGCACCAGAGGTGGAACAAATGCGCACACACTCTCCGCACCGAACACAACGGTCTAAAAACTCAGGTTCTTCAAGCGCCCCCGGAGGCCGTATCACTTGTTCTTTATTGACTGTGTTAAACTTATCAATCTTGAAAAAGCTCATCGTGATAAGGCCGGACAATCCGGCTTGCAAGGTTTTTCTTCGATCCAGACTGAATTTTGAGGATGACGCTTTTTTGGCAAATTTAAATTCGATTGCGTTGACGGGACAGACCGTCTGACAATCCATGCAATTGATACATTCGTATTGATCGGTGGTGACATAATCGGATTCAATAGCGCCCATCCGGCATTGTTTATGACATAATGAACATGATGTACAATCATCACTTACAATTCGTTTATACAGCCGGAATTTAGAAGAAATCCCAAGTAAGGCGCCAAGCGGGCAGAGATTACGACACCAAAATCGCTTCTGAAAATAGGAGAGCGAGAGAATGGCTATAAATATAAGACCCACAAATATGGATCCCTGAAATGACTGTGATTGAACAGGTAAAATCGTACTTCGCAAGAATTCACTCACACTAAAAACCGCGTTTTCGATAAAGGATATCGAAAAAAGTGATCCGATGAATCCATCCACAATGAATACAAATATCGGATATATTACAGTAACCATTGTCCGAGTCAGCAGTGAGATCGGATCCAGATATCCTGCGATTTGTACAGAGAACAGCGCGGCTGTAAATATGGTAATTAGAAACACATACTTAAACCAGCGAAATCGGAACAGTGAGGTTTTCTCCTGATTGTCTCTTTTTCGTTTGACAAATTTGTCCACACCATCAAGGGTAGTGCCTAAAGGACACATCCAGCCGCAAAATATACGTCCTAATAATAATGTGGGCAAAAAAACGATGAGCGATAGAAGAGTTTTGAGGATGATTTTTCGCGCAGCAAGACTGGATGTAAATCCAATGAGAGGATCAAGACGCAGAAACAAATCACTGGGCAGGAAGGATTCATAAGGGTACGCCGCTAAAACAAAGAGAATCAAAAAGAAAAGGAGGAAAAGAACCTGGGTGATACGGCGGGCAATTTGCATCGAGACTCCCTCGAATCAGGAAGACAGAGAAATGGTTTGAATCTTGATTTTATTCAGATCGATTTGACCAAGCCCTCTTTTATTTCCAATTGTCAGAAAGGCTTTGGATTCCGGAGCTTGTTTGAACAGCGTCACACCGTAGGCATCGACTGCAATCGGATCCGTACCCACAATCAATGTTTTTGTCAATGCAACATCAGCCAGATTGCCTCCACTCGGACCGTTACGAAGAAGCATGCGATACGCATCAAGAATTGTGAGGTTCGGGCGAATCATAGTATTCAAGTCTACAATTTTTTCATGAAAATCCCGGTGGAAGCGGCCACGATTGCCACCCAAAAATCCCATTAAATTTTTCATTCCCAAAGACACACCACCTATACTGTGATGCTTGGCGATCGGCATATTAATGACTTTATCTGCTTCAAGAACGTCTTCATACAATTCCCAACTTTTGATCAAGTCACCTTCCGGGAAACTGACCTTCTTAAACTTTCGCTCATAGACATGAAAAACATTTGCACCCACAGCTTTGGCTGCTGTCTCGATCCCGCTGCGTTTATAGCAGCGTTTAGGCTCATTCAGTGTGTTGTCAAATATTTTCACCTTTTTGGCGCCGGCATTGAAGCAGAGCTTCACGACCTCAGCTACAAGTTCGGGATTGGTCGTTGCGGCCTGCTCTGGAACACGATCCCAGGACATGTTGGGTTTGAGAACGACCACATCATCTTTGCTGATAAATTGATTCATCCCGCCTAGATTTTTGATAGCTTCGGTAAGCAAATCGCCGGGTTCGCCATCTTTGACGACAACCAGATCAGGACTTTCTGTGCTGGCATGAATTCTAAGCGAAGAAAAAGCAACCACTCCAATTCCAAATTTAGAAGTGGCTTTTAGAAAATCACGTCTTTGCATTTAACATGTGTTCTTATATTAATAATGTTTATGGATTGACTTCATCTGTCTTTTTTATAGTTTCCTTGTTCTTGGCAGCTTTGGCCCGGTCTGTTTTCTCAAAGGTAAGCTCTTCTTTCTTAACACGAACCGAAATATGATCACCGTCCACAAATTTCCCTCTGAGAAGCTCTTCAGCAATAGGATCTTCGATAAACTTTCTCAATGTTCGTCGAACCTGTCTTGCACCGTAAAGGGGATCATATCCTCTGTCTGCAAGATATGATTTTGCTTTCGAAGATAGCGTAATGGATATATCGCGATCGCGCAGACTGATCAGCATCTCATCCATTGCTACATCGAAGATTCTGACAATATCCTTTTGTTCGAGCGATCTGAATACCACGGCTTCATCGATACGATTCATAAATTCAGGATTGAACATTTTCTTGGTTTCTTCAAGCATGATACTTTTCATATTTTCGTAGTCCACGCCGTTATCCCCCTGCCCAAATCCCAATCCCCCATGGTGCACTGAACGCGAACCGATATTCGAAGTCATGATAAGAATGGTGTTTCGAAAATCGACTTTTCGACCAAGACCATCTGTCAAATGTCCTTCATCTAAAATCTGAAGGAGAATGTTAAACACATCCGGATGGGCTTTTTCGATCTCATCCAACAACACCACTGAATATGGATGTCTTCTTACTTTTTCTGTAAGCTGACCCCCCTCTTCATATCCAACATATCCTGGAGGCGCTCCTGTCATTCGCGAGACAGCGAATTTTTCCATAAATTCTGACATATCTACTCGAATCAGTGCGCTGTCATCGTCGAAGAGATAATTTGCCAATACCTTTGCAAGGTAGGTTTTACCGACACCTGTTGGGCCTAGAAAAATGAATGAACCGATCGGCCGACGTGGATCCTTCAATCCGGCACGCGTGCGTTGTATGGCTTTGCTCAGCAGATTGATGGCTTCATCCTGACCCACAACCTTTTCTTTTAAATGCTCGGGCATCTTCAACAATTTATCAGATTCTGATTGGGCCACCCTTGTAACTGGAATGTTAGTCATCATTGAGACAACCTGTGCGATGTCTTCCTCAACCACCTCAGCGATGATGTCACCCTCTTCTGATTCCCAACGTCCTTTGGCTTCTTCTAATTCTGCACTCAAACGCTTCTCCCGATCTCTGAGCACAGCTGCTTTTTCGAATTCCTGATTACGAATTACATTTTCTTTTTCCGTATTTACAACATTCAATCGTTCTTCTAAAATTGTAACTTCACCCGGAACCTGAATATTGGCCAAGTGCACCTTTGAACCCGCTTCATCCATGACATCAATGGCCTTGTCGGGCAGGAATTTATCAGTAATATATCGCTCAGAAAGATTGACACATTCCTGAATGGCTTCATCCGTATAGCTGACACGGTGATGTTTTTCGTATCGATCTTTCAACCCATAAAGAATAGAGAGCGTATCTTCTTTTGAAGGCGGATCTACAATAACGCGTTGAAAACGCCGTTCAAGCGCGCCATCCTTTTCAATATACTGTCGATATTCATCCAAAGTGGTTGCGCCAATGCACTGTAATTCACCGCGAGATAATGCCGGCTTAAACATATTGGAAGCATCCAGACTGCCGGAAGCGCCTCCCGCACCCACAATCGTATGAAGTTCATCAATGAACAGAATGATGTTTTTATTTTTAATCAATTCATTCATGATGGCTTTCATG
>JABMRT010000152.1 GCA_013202295.1 Candidatus Zhuqueibacterota bacterium | reverse complement strand
GATGTCGCACAAAAGGTGAAAATCTATATTTAATTTAACAACAGATATTGAAAAAGCAAGCGGTTTTATGTGAGGGTGTTAGACACCCCTCTATTCGCCTGCGGCGAATTTTCTCCCCTCAAGGGGAGATTTTAAAATCTTAATGATTAATCAAAACCGGTTTATTGTTTGTCTCATTCCTGCTTAATACGGCCATCCCTCTACCGCGCCTTCGCAGAATCACAACACAAATCGAGGTAAAGGGATTTACCGTATCAACAATACTTTTTGTGTTTGAACAATCTCCCCCGTACTCATACGCAGAATGTATGTCCCCGTGCTAGCCTGCTGCCCGGAATTGTCTCTTCCATGCCAGTATATATTATAACTGCCCGCGTTTTGGTTTTCCTTCAGCAGCATGCTCACCTTGCGGCCCAGCATATCGTAAACGGAAATTTCAACGATTCCTGATTCTGCTAATTGATAGCTGATAAATGTTTGAGGATTGAATGGATTGGGATAGGCGTTTTCCATATAGGTATAGGTTTTTACTAGAAGTACATCCATTGTAATTTCCAGGGGTGGATGGATTGTTACATCTCCATCTGTGCTCACATCAGAAAGACGATATCGATAATTTATTCCGGATTCAGCCGAAATATCCTGATAGTTGTATTCGGTTTGACTAGATGTATTACCCTGGCCTTTGAGTGCATTTTGCGTTTGATAAGAGGCAATAACGGCCCAAGATGCCTCGCCGTCTATTTGTCTTTCAATAATAAAACCCAGATTATCAACTTCACTTTCTGTAATCCATTCAAGGATGATCGAACCCCCTTCAATATGAGCAGAAAATAACGCCAATCCCACCGGTAAAGAAACATCACCTGAAAGCGTGGGAGCGGGAGCGGAAGCTGTGCCTTCGACTGATACAGTCCATCCGCTAATTGGAGGATTTGGGGTATCGGCAGAATTATAATAATAAAAAACAGGATTTAATTCTAAAATATGCCAACCTACATAGTCGGTTCCATATTCATTAAAGATTAGCCAGGCAATATAATAAGGTGCCTTTACATAGTAAGGCTTCCCATGATTGTCGCCACCATAAGTGTAAACCCCATCGACCTCAGCTGTACCGGCACTACTCACGGTAACAGTCTGGGCGTTAACCGCTTCCATAGATAAAACAATAAACAAGCATGTTAAGCAAAATGTTGTCACAGTTTTCATGATTTTTCTCCCAAGATGTTTAATGATGATCCCCTCTTGATCTTCCCATCCATTTTGAGGTTGTTTCTGCAAGTTTTCGTAAACGCAATGTTCCATCAGACTTTTTACTTAGTTCAAAGAATGCAGATTTTTTTCAAATATGTTCAATTTTTAATCTTTAATCCAAATATTATCATCTTTGTTAGTATTCAAACCTGGTGAAATGTACAAACCAATTATTTTAAACGAAACCTAATTGTTTATAATTACTCTGCGAACTTCTTTTAAAATAGGTTCATCCAAAAAATACATACTTGTGCATTTCGTTTAAACGTTTGAGGAAGTCTATAATCGGGTTTTTATCTCGGTTTTTGTACAGCGAACCTAAGTTTATCGACCATACTGCATTACATGATTTTTCCTAATATAAGGAAAATATTTGCTATATATAGCCAATATAATTTTTCAATAGCTATGATAATATTTTTATCTGATGCCGCGCAAAAAGATGAGAAACTGTTATTAATTTAACAACAGATACTGAAAATGCAAGCGTTTTTGTGTGGGGGTAGGTGTTGGGGACATCCCTTTACCTCCTCGACAGGCTCGGAGGATCTCCCCCCGTCCAGAAGCATAACGGGGCAAGCTTCAATACTCCTTCGCTTGCGCTTCGGCGGACGAGAGGGAGAATTTGCAGCAGCAGGCTCAAGAGGAGAAAAGACGTCTAAATCAAGATTTTCAGGATTTTTAGATTATCAAAACCGACCCCTCTGAAATTACGGACAAGTTACCCGGGCCTGTCTTTTATTATCAAATAATTGACTATGATTCTGGCTGCATACAGCTTGAAAGTATCTTACCCGCAGGCCTTACTCCCAGACAATGTCGCCGCGCTGTTCGGTAATGAGTTCCGTTCCATTTTTGGCTCTGGCCGGCAGGTGCTCATGGTTAAACTCCGGCTCCTGAATACTGTCGATGTTGCCTCCGCTTTCGGGCGTGATATGGTAATCGCACAATAATACAATTTTATAGCGAACAGCATCCATTATTTCTTTATCACTATCAGCGGTAACATTAATGGTGAAATTCCCTGAATAATTACCCTGCGGATCCAGACTATTGGCACTGATACCGGTACTACTATATCCGATTTTCTGATTCTGTGCATCATACACAAAACAATCCACTGTCAAAGAATGATTATCCTCATGTATTGATTTAAACTCAACCGGGACAGTAAACGTGATTTTTCGATCATCCTGAGCATTTGCAGTGCTTATTAAAAATAAAAGAAAGAATGTGATTATACAATTTAGTTTTGATGTTTTCATAACGTCTCCTTTTGAATTGTATGAAACAAATTGACTTTAGAATTGAATTATTATGGAGCCTTGATCATTTCAGGCAGTTGATTCTGCATCTGATTCAGAATGGTGTTAATCTGCTGTGATTTGCTTTTAACAGCTGCCATCTGCTGCTTTTGCTCATCTGTTTGTGAACTTCCGGCAACGACCGCTTCCTGGCTGGCCATCGTTTTGGGATAGAGTGTTTGCAGTTCACCAAGATGCCCGGACACGAGTTCAATCTGTTGTTGAAGCTCTGTTTGTTTGGTAGTCAGCGCCTGCTGTTTCAGCTCATCTACCAATGTCACAACTGTGTTCAGTTTTTCAACAGCAGCCTCCTGTTGATATGCCTTGGCCATGTTGATGAAATCCATAAATGTCGTATGCACTGCTTCAATCTGCGGACCAATCCATTCCAGTGCCTGATTTTCCCATCCGCGCATACCGGACATTTTAATGGGCCCGGTGGTGATTTGATGTGGCTTAAAGCGCATACCGGACATTTTAATGGGGCCGGTATCAATATGAATAGGCCGGTATCGTAAACCCGTCATTTTTATCAAACCTGTGTTGATGTGAAGATCTCCGGGCCGCATGCCCGTCATTTTTATCAAACCTGTGTTGATGTGAAGATCTCCGGGCCGCATGCCCGTCATTTTGATAGGCCCTGTGTTAATGAGAGGCGCCTTGTAACGCATGCCTGTCATTTTAATCGGTCCTGTTGTGATGCGGGGATCGTATTGGGGGAGTTGTGGTAAATCATCCGCGAGAGTAAAGGTAAATGTTGCGCTGTACCCTTCATTCTGCGCAATGGCCCGGTTCTGTTCATCCACAGCGCGAACACGCCACGCATAGGTCAGTCCCGGTTTAAGTGGGTGTTGAGACATGGGGTACTGAAAGAAAGTCCGCCTCATTTTTAAGGTTTGTAAAGGCGGATTGACCGTTATGGCCTGTTGCGGCTGCTGACCGGGTTTAACAGGTACAAGCATAAATTCATAGATAACTTGTCGGCCGGATAGTTTCGTTGCGGATGTCCAGAAGAAGACAAGTTCTTGAGATTCTCCTGCTGTTGTCCCATTTTCAGGCGTTAATAATTCATGGGGTTCAGGCAGTGGGACTGTTTGTGCCAATAGCGAAAATGCGGAGCAAATTATAATCAGATTAAACATGGCAATGAATGCTGGAGGTGATTTGTATCTATTCATGGACGGCCCTCCCTGTTTATTTTGCAATCAGATTTGAAATGATTTATTTCATGCTTTGAATAATTAAAAGTATGGATTCCTGTGATATTCTGCAAGTAAATTCTGATTATTTGATAAAGTACGAACACTTTCAAAATTCAATATAACATAGTTTATCGACCGATTTTTATTTGAAAAATTTGCACAACCAGGCCACACGATGTTTAATTAAGTTGAATTAAACTCTACTGGCCACCCGCCCAATTGCGTATAGGGTTCTCCAGAGTCCTATTTCTGGTCCAGGGCACGCAGACACTGGCTCTCAATTTTAGCAATCTCCTTCATAAGCACATATCCCAATCTGGGCTGGTTTTCCATGAGACTGGTCAATGCAGACTGGTCCAGTTCGATGAGGTCTGTATCTTGAAAAAGAGTTACATCTGCACTAGCCGGAAGCATGTCCAAAAACTCAATTTCACCGAAAAGATTCTGTCCGGAAAATGTGAAGATCTGTTTCTGATTGATTAAAACCTCAGCCTTGCCTTCCATCATAATGAACATCTTGTCCAGGGACTTTCCCTGCTCAATAATGCGTTCTCCTGCTTTTCCCCGCCGTAATGTCGTTTCTGCCTTCGCTTCTGCCTTCTCCCGCCAAGGCGGGATACGGCAGACAAGACACTTCGGCGGGATCTCCTCCCGGCTAAAAGATTACCGGGATAGGCCTCGAGGGGAGAATTTGCAATCCTAGTGATGTTAAAAATCATACTCAGTTTTGTAAGTAATTTCTCCATTTTAATTCATCACGATTAACCACCCACCTGTCGTCAAGCAGAAGATCTGCGTTGTAATTCGAATTCTCGTCAGAAACCAGGGCGTACGCCTGATTCCAATTCATCCACCAGCATATATCGGGAAAATACACTTGAACGCCTCTTAGTAATTTATAATTATCCGCAGGCGGTTGATCCATGCCTACCTGATCCTTTCCCCGACGTGGGCCCCATTGGCTGATTGCCAAAGGTTTTCCAAGATCCTTAAGTTCAACATACAGGGGGATTGTACTGGCAGAGAGTTCAACATCATGATCAACAAAAATGGAGAACCCAATCATATCCACATAATCATGGCCCGGGTAATAGCTCAAGCTACTTTGGTGCTGTCCGCTGGGTTCAAAAATAAAAAGTAAATTATTCAAATTGTGATTAACCGTCAGATAATCAAAAGCGGTTTTGTGGAGTTGAATAAAAGTTTCGTAATCCTGATTTCCCCACCAGAACCAGTTCCCTGTCATTTCAGCGAACATATTCAAAAAGACTACAACCTTTTTCTCCTTGAGCTGCATTAATCCTTCTGCAATTTCGTCAAGTTCATTGAAAAAATGCCTGTTGTAGGGATGACCTTGCTGCAAGACAAGTTTTATATCACATTGACCACCGCCATTCGATACGCTGGGATTGGCAGGATTTGTCATGATTAAATATAATTGGATTAATCCGCCGTTGTTCCAGTGGTCCAGACTCATGCTGTTTGGTTCACTGATATAGACCTGCCCAGCATGATACTCGATTCCGGCAATGCCTACCCATTTGCCTGTTGCTTGATAGATCTTGTTCAACCAGTTTTCAGGATTGTTCAGCGGTTTGACTGCAAATCCCCACGATTCAAATTGCCCGGAAATCAGTTTCTTTTCCTTCTGGTCAGGCAGTTCTGAAAGATAATGAAGAACAGCTCGAGCCTCGGCCGAGGCATTGATATTGGCAGGTTCAATGCCGTCCCATTTTACATCCTGCGGTTCGTTGGGAGAACGTCTGCAGTGCATAAAAAGAACGATTAAAAAGAGCAGTCTTAAAATATGTAAAGATTTTATATTCACATTCATTTGTTTTGCCATGAACCGTTAATCGTTCCAGGGGGTGAATCCCTGGGCGATCAAGGAGTTAATCTGAATATAATTTATAACGCCACATTGAAAATGCAAGTGGTTTTGTGTGGGGGTAGGGTGTCAATAAATACTATTCTGTCATCATCTCCTGAGACTGAAAGTAAGCGATCGCGCCCAAGACACCAATATTATCACCCAGCTGAGTGATTACAATCGTCGGTTTCGGCAATGAAGGATTTTGCAAGGTTTCCTCTTGATATTTGGCAATGGCCTTCTCAAAAATAAAGGCATCCTTGGTCTGACTGCCCATCAGGACCATAATATCAAGCGGATTGTAGGCCGAGTTCATGATGCCGAATGAGGTTGCAATGGCCTTGACCTGTGTTTCGAATATCTGTTTTTGGGGTGCCTGATCAGGGTGGCTCTTGAATGCTTGATAGACATGCTTGGAACCGATCTTGTAAACAATCTGAGCATAGTGCTCATCGATATTCAAATCCTTTTTATCATCACAATCCTCAAGATTGGCCAGGATAATAGGATGATCCGTATGCTTGTTCATATGAAAAAACTGTTTGGCCATGCTGGCCGCGCCGTTCCCGCTCACATAGGGTTCAATGTGGCCCAGGCCCCCGCACCCGCAAAACAGATCGCCGTCCTGTTTATATCGCAGGTGCCCGAATTCGGCTGACGTTACATTCTGCTTGTTTCTCGCGACCGCACAGTTGAATCCGGAAGAATACGTCGCCACCAGCACATTCTCCAATTCCTTGCCGGAACCATACCGTGCCTCGGCTTGTACAGCCGCTTTCAAGTCATTGGTCATATGAACCTGGCACCCGCACTCCGTTTTCAGCGAGGAGCCAAAGGTTATGGTCCCCTTGATCTTTGAATTTGGGCTATATGCAATAATGCAGTCCTTTTCATTTACATTACCCGCAGCGGAAATGCCCACCCTGGCGTTTTGAGGAATGAATTTCTTTATGAGTTGAAATAAATCTTCGTTTGTTGAAATGCCGGATATGTCTTCCCTGCATTCAATCTTGAGATGATCAGGATGATTGTCTCCATCCTTTAATCGGCCGATCCGAAGATTGGTGCCGCCGAAATCAATGCCCCAGAATTCACTCATGTCTGTCTCCTGAATTACATATAATTCACACATTGAGAATCTGTATTTAATTTAACATCAGATCATGAAAATGCAAGCGGTTTATGTGGGGGTAGGTTTGGGACATCCCTTTACCTCCTCGACAGGCTCGGAGGATCTCTACCACAGGCACTTCCTCTATGTATTCCTTCAGAATACATACCGGTCGCCTTCGAAGGGTGATATTTCTCCCCTTGATGGGAAATCCCTTATTGTTCATACAGTTCTTGTAGCAGCGGCCTCAAGATCGTTTCCCAGATTTTATATCCCTTTTTACTCAAATGCAATTCATCCTCCAAATAAAGTGAAGGGTCGGGTATGCCTGCTGAATTAAGCAGTGGTGTTGCCAAATCAATATAGATTAAATTGGGATTCAATTCATTAAACTCCTGGATCAACCGGTTGGTCTCCTCCATTTTGGGCCAGAACTTCCATCGGCTCTGACTGGGCTTGATCGGGATAAAAATTAACTTAGAAGAAGGATTGTCCTCATGTATCAGCTTCACAAGGATTTGATAATCCTCCAATACCTGATCCGGGGATTTTCCTCCGGCAATGTCATTGTCCCCGACATATAGCACAATGAGTGAGGGAGTGTATTTTTTGATGACCTGCTCATAGAAATGGTTCACATCGGATGTGTGTGCACCACCGAAACCCCGATTGATGATCGGGAGTAACGGAAAGCCCTCATGAGTCTGCCACATACGAATGCTTGAGCTGCCTACAAAAAGAATGGCATTTTCAGGTGTGCTATTTTTTCTATCCCATTGCATGAACCGGTTGATTTCTTCTTCAAATCGTGCGGGATCTGGATCAGGTATGATCCCATCCTCTGCGTGTAGATGTAAGACGCCAACTGCCAGAATAAGAAGTATGAAGAATTGTTTCTTTAACATGAAAAATCCTTTCTGCTTTCTAATGTATCCCTCATCAGGATCAATAATATTGGAATATTAAATTCGTTACAACGCAAAACATTGGAACGAGAACATATGGTTGTGTTATGTGAAAATTTATGGTTCAAGCTTTTCCAATTTGCTCATTAATGAAAGTACATATTTCTTGCATTGCCTCTGTCGCTTCTACAAAAAAAGGAGCCAACAATGGATAACAGTGGACCATACCTTTTCCAGCTCTGAATGTTATATCAACACCTGCCTTTTTTGCTTTTAAGTAAAATTTCTCCCCATCTTCAAACAATTCATCATCTTCACCCGAATTAATAAAGATAGGTGGAAGCCCGTGCAAGTCGCCAAATAAAGGGGAAATTAGCGGCAAATTTGATACGGTATTACCTAAATGATTTACATAATGCTCTGACTCAGGAAAAACATGCAATCCTTTTTCAAAGAATAACATTTATTAATTCTAAAATACTTAATAGCAGCTTATGATTAGCCAATATAACATTGATACTATCGAAGTAACATCATCTTTCTAACAATCACTCTATTCTCAGCAATAATTTGATAAAAGTATAAACCGCTTGATACATTTTCAGAAGTTTCATCCTTACTATCCCAATATATTGTATGAAAACCTGATGGTGTATAATCTGAAAAAATAGTTTTTACTTTCTCTCCAAGGGAATTGTATACTGCAACTTTAACTTCTGTGGCTCTAGATAAGTAATACTGGATTTCTGTATTTGAGTTAAAAGGATTTGGATAGTT
>JABMRT010000151.1 GCA_013202295.1 Candidatus Zhuqueibacterota bacterium | reverse complement strand
CTTATTACATTGATCGCGATTATCAAATTGCCGCAATCCCGGATACACTTGAATCAATTCTCTGGATCAAGACTTCAAATGATGATAAAACCAATCAGGATGATGAATTCCTGAATTTCAAGCTCAAGAATCGTTCGAATGTGATTGTTGCCTATGATGCCAATATACGTAACCGACCGGATTGGTTGTCAGACTGGGCGAAGTATCCGGAAAACATTATAGATTCTAGAGGCACAGAATTTGATCTTTACTATAAAGAATATGATGCAGGGGATGTGACTCTTGGCGGTAACTTCGGAGGCACAAATGACAATATGTACTTTGTACTTCTTCAGCAGCTTGAATTTGGTGGAGAAGAGCAAATAGCCGCCTTACCCGGATATTTTACACTCGCTCAGAATTATCCCAATCCATTTAATCCCGAAACCACGATCGAATACCGGGTTCACAAAGAGGGTCAATTTATGCTGACTATTTATAATATTCTTGGTCAGCGTGTCACGACACTCATTGATCGAAAGGCCGCGGCGGGTGAACGGGGAATTGTTGTCTGGGACGGAAAAGATTATCGCGGTGTGCAGGTTGCCAGTGGTGTCTACTTATATAGAATTCAGCAAGGGCATTTTGCCAAGACCAAACGCATGCTTTTAGTACGGTAAAAACCAATGATTCTAACTTATGTGATGCTCGGCATTTTCGGACTTATATTCGGTAGTTTTCTGAATGTTGTGATTTATCGTCTGCCTAAGAATGAATCTATTGTGCTTCCGGGTTCACATTGCACATCATGTGGAAAACCGATTCCCTATTATGACAATATTCCAATTCTCAGCTTCATTTTATTAAAGGGCAAGTGCCGATCCTGTCAGGCATCATTCTCATTTCAGTATCCGTTGATAGAAGCAGTCACCGCCCTTTTAATGATCGCAGTTTTTTGGAAATACGGATATTCTGTTCAGACAATTATCCATATCGCTCTGATCTTGTTTTTAATTCCGATCAGTATGATTGATATCCGCACCGGATTGATACTAAATAAGCTTACTATTCCAGGATTTGTGGCAGGCGTAGTGCTAATTTTGGTATTGCAACCAGAAAGGTGGAAAGAAATTCCTATCGGTGCGCTTTCCGGAGGATTGCTCCTTTTCTTGCTCGCTGTATTGGGAAAAGTATTCTTCAAACGTGAGAGCGTGGGAATGGGAGATGTTAAACTTCTAGTTTTAATAGGAGCTTATCTCGGTTTTCCAGATGTAATTATTGCATTTTATCTCGGCGTTTTATTATCGTTTCTTTACATTATTTTTGGTTTCTCGGTAAACAAAATTAAACTCGGGGATACGTTCCCATTTGGTCCATTTATTGCAATTGGTACAATAGTGTATATTCTTTGGGGTGAGCAGATAATAATCTGGTTTTCGAGGTTAATTAATTTATAAACAATAGAGCAACTGACATCATAAGGATTACATAATGGAAGCGGTATCCACATCTGAAAAAACTGATAGAGACGATGTTGTGATTGAAGAATCTGATCATAAATCCTACGTCAGCCAGAAAAGTATTCTTGTTGTGGATAGCGATCCTCAAATCGTAAAGAGATTGCGTGATCCTCTTGAAAAAGAAGGATACAATGTGCATGTAGCAAATCACGGTCTTGAAGCGTTGCAATTTGTAAAAAGCCAGAAGACAGATTTGATTATCCTTGATATTTTAATGCCTTTGCTCGATGGATTTAAAACAGCGAGACTTCTAAAATTTGACAAACGGTTCAGAAATATTCCCATTATTGCATTAACCTCTCGCGCGACAGAAGGAGAGCGCCGAATGGGAGAGAAGGTGGGTGCAGACGAATATCTGTTCAAACCCTTTCGATCTCCTCAGGTGCTTAGTACTGTAAAGAGGTATCTGAATGCCTGAGACAGCCAAAGCGCCTGTCAAAAGACGTGTCGATGACAGCGAAAATCGTGCTTTAGCCAGGGCTCTTGTTGAAAGAGAAGTACTCTCGCTTCAACAAGCCAAGTCCATGCTTGCCCGTGCTGCTGATGAACCCCAATCGACGTTTGAAGAACTTTTAAAGAGCGAAAACCATCTCTCTGAGGATCAACTTCTAGAGACAAAGGCGTCCCTTTGGCATGTTCCGTTTATTGATCTGAAGAACTATGAGATAGATCCTGAAGTAATTGAGCTGGTACCCGCAACGGTCGCGCGTCAATACAAATTCTTCCCTCTCTTCCGCATAGATGGAACCCTGCTGGTTGCGATGACAGACCCCAAAGATGTAAAGGCCATTGACAAGGTGACGCAGTTGACCAATCTTGAGATTTCACCGGCCCTTTCGTCTGCTGAAGCTCTCAATTTTGCCATTGAACGGTATTATGGGAAAGATGAAGAAGTTGCGGACAATCATTCGACAATCAGTGTGTCCAACTCTGAAATTCAAGATATCCTTGAAGTCATTGAAGCAGAAGAAAAAGACCAGCATTATGAACATTCTACTGCGGATCTAGAGAAACTGGCTGAAGAAGCACCTGTTGTCAAAATGGCGAATATGGTGCTCACGCGTGGAATTATTGAAGGCGCGTCTGATATCCATATCAATCCTGAAGAGAGCATGGTGCGTGTGCGTTATCGAGTAGATGGTGTGCTCCGGGATGGATTGAATTTACCAAAAAATTTGCAAGAAGCATTGATCTCCCGCATAAAAATTCTCAGCAATCTTGACATTGCTGAAAGCCGCATCCCTCAGGATGGACAAATGCGACTGCGTTTGAAGGATAAAGTCATCGAGATACGTGTTTCTACTTTACCTTCCGCCTTTGGTGAGAATGTGGTCATGCGTATTCTTGATAAAAGCTCTGCTCTTTTACGTCTTGAGAATCTCGGTTTCGAAGATGATACTCTTGGATTATTCAAGAAAATGCTGGGTAATGCATATGGCATAATTCTGGTGACAGGGCCAACCGGTAGTGGTAAAACCACGACGCTATATGCTGCGTTGAATGAGCTGAATACGGTTGAAAAAAATATCATCACCCTTGAAGACCCGATCGAATACCGTCTACCCCTTATTCGACAATCCCAGGTGAATCATAAGGCGGGAATGACTTTTTCAAAGGGCTTGCGTTCAATTTTGCGTCAAGATCCGGATATTGTTATGGTGGGTGAGATTCGTGACTCTGAAACAGGCAATATTGCCATTCAGGCTGCATTAACGGGTCACTTGGTGGTCTCTACACTTCATACCAATGATGCAGCCGGTGCGATTACACGACTGGCTGAAATGAATATTGAGCCGTTCCTGATTTCGACTGCTGTATTGGGTGTTCAGGCCCAGCGCCTTGTTCGACGGATTTGCCCCGCTTGCAAAGTAGAGACTGAAGCGCAAATAGAAATTCCTCCAGAAGTCATGGATACATTTGGATTTACTGATGTGAGTGAGCTGAAGTTTTATAAAGGCAAAGGCTGCGCAAAATGTAACGGACGGGGTTATAAGGGTCGAACCACAATTATTGAGGTTCTTCCTATGACCATAAGCATCCGTAATCTGGTTCTTAAAGGCGCATCGACAGATGATGTGAAGGCGAAAGCTGTCGAGGAAGGCATGCGGCCCATACTAATTGATGGATGGATAAAAGTTCTTAAAGGTATAACCACGCTCGAAGAAATAATGCGGGTTACAAATATCGGGTAATAATCAAGGATTAGTAAGCAATGCCAACATTTGAATTTAAAGCTGTAAATCCTTCAGGCCAGGTTGTCACAGAGGTGCTCGAAGCAACCAATGAGCAGGCTGTCTCAAAAGAGATATATAACCGGGGTTTTCGTCCGATATCAATTAAATCAAAAAAAGTTACAAAAGCGGCAGAATCATCAGGTGGCGGTCTCTTTGCGAAAAAAGTTAAAATTGATGAAATTGTGCTTTTTACAAAAGAGCTGGTTACTCTTTTAAAAGCAGGTGTACCAATGCTCACAGCTCTCGAGGCTCTGGCATCACAAAGCGGCGCAACCATGAGTGTGATTCTAAACCAGATTTATGTGGATGTCATGTCAGGAAGAAGTTTCTCGCAAGCTCTTGACCGGCATCCCAAAGTGTTTGCAAAAATTTTCGTGAACAGCGTACACGCAGGTGAGCTCAGCGGATCCCTTGATGAGGTGCTTACCCGTATGGCCATTGTTTTAAAACATGATGAGGAAACACGAAAAAAAGTAAAAGGTGCGTTGAAATATCCGACTTTTGTTATTACTGCGATGGTGATTGCCTTTGCTGTGATTATGACCCAGGTTATGCCCAAATTTGTGACAATGTTCGAGAGTATGAAGATGGAATTGCCACTTGCTACGAAAGTTCTTGTAGCAATGAGTAAATTCATGCAATCCTATGTTCTTTATATTTTCGGCGTGACTACAGTTGTGGGATTGGCTTTTTTCTTTTTGATCAAGACACCGAAAGGTCGTTATTGGTGGGATGGTTTAATTATGAAAATTCCGCTGACAGGACCGATAATTATAAAAAGTGCCATGGCCCGTTTTACAACCATGTTTGAGACATTAAACCGATCCGGATTGCCCATTTTGCAAACCCTGAATACTGTGGCCGGTGCAGTCGGAAATGTGGTTATAGAAGGGATTATAAAAGATGTCACACTTGGTGTGGAAAAGGGACAGGGTATAGCCGGATCAATGCGTCAATATAAAATATTTCCACCTATGGTTGTACGTATGATATCGATCGGTGAACAATCCGGTTCTCTGGATGACATGTTAAAAAGTGTGGCAGAGCATTTTGATATGGAAGTGGAATATGCCATTGAAGGATTGACGTCTATGATTGAACCCATATTGACGATCGGAATGGCGGGCGCGGTTCTTGTGTTGGCAATGGGTATTTTTATGCCTATGTGGAGCATGGTAGGAATGGCCGGTTAGTATTTAGTTAAGAATGGATTATCTGTTGACTTTCAATAAAACAGATTGTAGAATATAGAAGCATTTGATAAATGAGATAATAAATTGATAGTATAACAAGATATAGATGTTTTTCGAAAGGAGGCGATAGAACAAGGGATTCAAAGAATTCGAAGTGTTTCAAGGTTTGATCACAAATGACTTTTTGTTAAGTCAAAACAATCTAAAGGAGGCATCATTATGTTGCTGAAATCACAGAAGGGATTCACCCTGGTAGAACTGATCGTCGTGATCGTCATTATCGGTATTCTGGCTGCGATTGCTGTTCCAAAATTTACTGACTTGAGTGACGCTGCCAAAGCAGCAGCCTGTCAGCAGAATCAGGCTTCAGTCGAATCTGCCGCAGCCATTGGCTATGCAGACAATGCAATCAGCGGGGCTGCCCTTTATCCGGTATGGGCTACTCTGGTTGCCGACTATCTGGGTGCCGTTACACCGACCTGCCCGGATGAAACTACAACCGGTGAACCGTATGCTACCAACTATAGTGATGTTACAGGTGTGGTAAACTGCGCAAATGTCAGCGGTACAGATCATTATCATGACCGCTCTCTGTAAAATAGTATTCAGGTGAATCTTTAATATTTTTATCCGGGGAGAGATTTTCTCCCCGGATAAATTTATCCAAAATCCAAATCAACACGATTAAACAGACAATACAGATGTCTACATTAAAAGATATTTTTCAGGGGTTATTTATGAAGAGGCGACAAAAAAATCTATCAATGAAAATTCGCTTCTTTAAATCGAGAAAGGGATTTTCCCTTTTTGAATTGATTGTTGTACTTAGTATTATCTCTATTTTCACGGGGGTCGTGCATCTGGAATTTGAAGATGCGCATCGCGCAACAAGAGTGTCCAATGCTGCGTTTCAAGCGCTGGCAGATTTAAGGTACGCACAGGAAATGGCCATGACTTACAGACGTCAGGTTGATTTTGTGATTAATGTGACGAACAACACATATACCGCTGAATGGAGTGCCGGGGGGACACTGGAATCTTCTACAAAAACCGGAACTCTACTTGTCGATTTCGATGATGTACAAGATGTTTCTATGTCAACGGGTATAAGCAGTATCTTATCATTCGATGCTACAGGCTTTCCTTTATATGGCGGATCTTCTTTTTCTGAAGAATTGCCGATATTCCGCATCAACGCAGATATTTACCTTTGTGTATTGCCTTCAGGGTTTAGCTATTTGAATGATGAATTATACGACAGCAGTAGTGGGTGTGGTGGATTTGGGTGTTAAGAAAAGGAGAGTCTCGTTGAGACTTCGTAGCGAAGAATCCGGATTTACACTGGTAGAGCTTGTGATCATGGTGATGATCCTGGGTGTTACCCTAATACCCCTAACTTCGCTTTCAATCAGCAATATCAGAACTTCTGGTAAGCAGATTGAGCTTACACGTGGTGTTATGTACACCGAAGAAGCGATTGAGTATGTTTGGTCATTTTATGGAAATACGAATCTAAATAAAGGATTTAATGGCATTATCGATGGATATCTTGATTTTGCGGGTTCCGGACTGAATGATGATCTTGAAACTGGTTACAGTCGCACATATTCTGTTTCAGCAACACAAACTTTAGATGGTGTTGATTTCATCGATGTGACAGTCACTGTGAACTGTCCAAACGCAGGAACTATTCAGATGACAGCCAGGCTTACAGACTTAACTTAGACTTGAGAAAATGAAGATTGTAAAAAAAATATATTCCTTTATCAAAAAAGAGCGCGGCTTTTCGCTTATGGAAATGGTCGTGACCATGGTTGCGCTTTCCATCATCATGCTTCCTGTTTCAAAACTGGTTAATGTCTCTGTTGTAGGATATACGACAATCCGTAATTATGGCTTTGTGGTTGAATCAGCCCGGATTGGCATGAATATCATGATGGCTGAATTGAGAAGTATTGAAACACAGACAGATATTAGTGACGGAAGCACCACCTCAATTACGCTTGATGATCCCGCATCAACCAATTTTACTGAATATGCATTTGACAGTGATAATGAAATGATCTTATTTAATAAGGGGTATACCATTCTCGGATTTCCATTTACCAATGAATCTTATCCCCTCGTTATTTTTGTGAAAGACTTTGAAATGACTTATTATGATCGGTCTGATAATGAGATTACAGTGCCGAGTGCAAATCTATGGCGAATTCAAATTAAAATGGTTGTAGGTGATGATGCGAGCGAATATGCACTCTATAATCAGGTTTTTCCAAGACAATGGTTGAATTAAAAAAAAGCTTGCATCAAATATTAGACTTAGGTACATTAACAGATGATACAAAACCTGATATAGTCCTTTGAGAAATTGCTAACCAAGGCGTTTTTCTCTGGAAAACGCCTTTTTTATAAATGCATTTATTAGAAAAAAGTGACTTATTAAGGGGCTTTCAGGAGGAGTAATCAATCATGAATATCCATCCAGTTCAGTCGCAAAAAGGTTTTCTAAGCGCATTTGTGATTATTTTTGTAGTCACTCTCGGTTTATTGGCTACGGGTTCAGCCATGCTTGTGCGCAGCGAGTCTACAAATATCGGTAATCAAGTTGCAATGATCAAAGCCGAGAATGCCGCGAGAGGTGCGCTGCATTTTGCCCGGAAATTTATTGCTATCAATGGCGATTCACTTACCATGCCTGTTCTCAATCTCGGTGATGCCGAAGCTTCGATGTATTACTCACAGAGTGGTACTCAAATTGATTTATATATGACTGTCACATCAGGCCCGGTAGATAATTCTATGCATGTTGAGATGCGGATCGCTGGCTCTTTAAGCTACGCGATTTATGCAAGTGGCAGTGTCTCAAATCAGGATACGGATGACAGCACAGGCACACAAGACAACAGTTTGATTTATCAGAACGCACCTTCATTTCCGAGCGTTGATGTCAGCGGGCTTACAGCTGTTGCAAATATTCAAGGAGCGAATCGTGTTAATGCAGACGCGACGTTTACACCAGGGGATGGTTGGCCGGATGCCACCCGTCTTAACTTTTACAATGCATCAGGGTTACCGGAAGTAACAATTGTAACAGGAAATCTATTAGTAGAGGAAAATAAAACCATTTTTGGTATTTATGTGGTTTCAGGTACTGTTGAATTGGAAGCCGGTGGATTTGGAGACGATGGTGGACGGGTGGATGGGATTATATATGATGCACAGAACATGCTCTGCACTTTAGGAGAAGATTCATGAGTCAGAGGTGCAATATATACAAATGGTTCCGTATTAGGTGATCCGGGCGGATGGTTCAGTGCTGCATCAGAAGTCCGACACACTCCCGAGTGGGTGCGAGCCTTTTTAGATTATGTAGAAACTGAATCGGTTGTCAGGGTGCCTTCTGTAATATCGTGGAATTACTATTAAATTTCTCATTAATATAAAAGAATAATTATGGCGATTTTATCTTTTCAGAAAAACCGATCCTGGCCCCTTGTTGTTGGCGTGGATATAAGTAATCAGAGTGTAAAATACCTTCTTCTGCGCAGACGTGGTAACCAAATCTCGATTGATCAGTTTGGGCGGTTCTCACTAAGTGAAGGGGCCGCTGATTCACCTGATGTCATTGTGCCTGTTCTGAACAAGATTTTTGATCAAATCAAAAATAAAAATTCAATAAAAACAGTGATTGGGCTCGAAGGTTCACGTCTTGTGGTGAAACGCGAGCAATTCCCTTCATTATCAATGAAAGAGATCAAACAATCACTCTCGTTTGAGATCCAGCGAGAGCTAGGGCCCGAAGGGACAGAAGCAACAATTGTTGCGGATTGTAAACCAATCGAATCCGAAACAAATGATCATTATCTGATAATGGGTGCTCTTGAAGAGGATATTGATGAGCGCATTCTACCTTTTTCGTCAGTGGGCGTGGTTCCCGCCAAGATCATTCCTTATGTAGCTGGTATTGCCAATCTTGCTAAATTGCTGCCAACCAAGGCCGGACCAATCGGTATCCTGGATATAGGCGCGCAAAAAAGTACGCTCACCTTTTTACAAAACGGTGAAATGGATTTTTATCGAGAAATAGTAGTTGGCGGCATCGATTTTACAAAAGCCATCACGGGTACAATTTTCCATGAAGGCCGTGCCATCCAATTCAGTACAGAAGAAGCCAATGATTTCAAAATGAAATATGGTTATCCATTGGGTTTTTCTGAAGGTATGACATTTCGTGGCGCTCCATTATCTGAAGTCGGGGCCATGATGCGTCCAATCGTTGAGCGTCTGATTGGTGAAATACAGCGTTCAATTGGTTTCTATGCAGATAAAACAGGTGGAAAAAAGCTTGAAAAACTGTATCTGATTGGTGGTGGTTCAAGACTTAAGCATTTATCTGAAGTGATTGCGCAAAAAATAGGAACCAGTGTTTTACTTTATCCCATTTCTCCATCCATTCATGTTGAGGGATCAGAGAAAAAACAGAAGCTATTTAAGCAGAAATTTCTTGAACAGGCAGTCAGCTTGGCGCTTGCTTTGGAAGATGGTCCGTATGGGAATCTATTACCTGAACCTTATAAGAAAATTCATAGGACTGCTTTTATTACACGCTGCATTAATTATGGGGCGATTGCTGTCGTGTTTTTAATCCTGTTATTTTCAATTTCTGCAAAGACGAGAGAGCAAGATAAACGTCGAAAATCTTTCGAAT
>JABMRT010000150.1 GCA_013202295.1 Candidatus Zhuqueibacterota bacterium | reverse complement strand
CTCGAAGGGCACATCTGGGGGAACATGCTGGAGCATCCTGATCTGGCAACCCCGTTCATTGTTCTTGTGGTTTCCGGTGGTCATACACAATTGGTTTATGTTCCCGCACCCGCAGAATATGAAATTCTCGGTCGCACAAGAGACGATGCAGCGGGCGAAGCGTTCGACAAGGTGGGTAAACTTCTGAATGTGGGGTATCCGGGTGGACCGATTATTGAACAACTCGCCAAAAAAGGGGATGCCTCGCGGATTTCATTTCCACGCGCCTATCTCGGTCAGGACAGTCTCGAATTCAGCTTCAGCGGTTTGAAAACGGCTGTTCTGAATTATGTCGAGAAAATCGGGCCGGATGAAACTCAAGCTACCCTGAATGACATTGCGGCCGGTTTCCAGCAAGCCGTTCTGGATGTTCTGATTGATAAAACCATGCTGGCAGCTAAAAAGATGAATGTCACAATCGCATGCCTTGCAGGCGGCGTTGCAGCCAATAAAACCCTTCAGAACCAGATGTCCATCCGGGGCGAGTCAGAGGGAATCCGTGTGTTCTGGCCCTCGTTGGCGCTCTGTTCAGACAATGCCGGAATGATTGCCCGTGCCGGATATTATTACCTTGCCCAGGGAAAGCAATCTCCACTCAGTTTGTCGCCCAAACCATCTCTGAATCTCTAAAGGATTACTCCTTTTTATGAATCTTCAACTTCAAAGTGAGCATGCGCTTCTTCTGATTCTCACGGTGGTTCCAGTCGTGTTGTATCTGGTTTACTGGCTCTATCCACAGACCGCATCTTCGGATGCGGGATGGTTGTGTCGTCTTTTGCGTGTGCTGAGATTTATAACGATTGCGTTGCTGCTTTTCCTTTTGGTCCATCCCCTGATTACATTCCATCACACAAGGATAAAACATCCGGTCGTGGGGCTGTTGCTTGATGATAGTCAGTCCATGACAGTCACGGACAATGGACAATCCAGAGGTAAAACACTCTCTGCCCTGCTTCAAGATCCCGCAATTAAGGATCTGCGATCGCGCGCCAATGTGCTGACGGGTTTGTTCTCGAATCAGATGGATACACTCACATTCCAACCCGTGGATTCGTTATCCTTTCAGGGCATAGTCACAAATTTCGCACGTACTTTTCAGGATTTTGAAAACATAAGAACAACTGAATCCGTTCGCGATCTGATTCTCATCTCAGACGGCCGGATGAGCGCGGGAGAGAATCCTTTGCGCATCGCCCAATCCTTCCGAATACCGATTCATACGATTGTTATTGGTGATTCTGCGCAAAAACCGGATTTGATCCTCGATCATGTGGAAGTCAATCCCATTGTTTATGTGGGGCAACCAGTGCAGTTTAATTTTCTTGTTCGTTCACCTGGTTTTACGAATCAAATCGCTACAGCCACGTTACGGGCTGATAATCAGATCCTGACTCAGAAAAAGATCGCACTCATATCTGATCAGGCCGGTCATCCCATTCAACTTGAATTCACACCCGAGCAACCCGGATTTCAAAAGATCGTCATTGAATTGTCCCGGTTTGAAAACGAAATGACATATGAGAATAATCAACGAGAAATTTATGTGCAGGTGCTGAAACGGAAAATCCAAATTGTGCTGATTGCGGGGCAGCCAAGCCCCGATGTGGGAGGTATAATGCGGATTCTCACAAAGAATCCCGATTTGGATTTGAAGTTGTTTACTCTCCGTGATCCCGGATCTTTCTATGAAGGCGCCTTTCCCTCCGCCCACGTTCTGCAAGAGGCTGATGTACTCCTTTTAATAGATGTACCCACTCGCGGATTTCCCCAGGCTGCCTATCGATCTATTCAGCAGGCGCTTCAATCGGGTGTCTCATTGCTCTGGATGGCCGGCTCGGAAATCGATCACAGCCAATTGCAGCCGATTTCAACTTTCATTCCATTTTCTGCCATGCAATCCACTGAAGCACAATTGGTCGCAATGCAGCGCACGGAAACTGGCCGTAGCTCGCCCATCACTCAAACCGGGTCGGATGATGTATCCCAATGGCAACGCCTGCCATCCATTTACTCCGGCTGGTCCCGTCTGGAACCCAAAAAAGAGGCCGCAGTTCTGGTGGAATCCGAAGCGGGTGTGCCGCTGATCACTGCCTTTCACTCCGGCCAATATAAAACCGTGGCCTTGACCGGATCCGGTTGGACTCGCCTGGATATGCTCATGCGAGGGATCGGTGGAGATAATCAAGTGATCCGAACCCTGTTTGAGAATAGCCTGCGCTGGCTGGCACTTCGAGAATCAATCCAGCCTGTCCAACTCGAAATGGAGAAACGGATCTATCGAGCCGGTGAGGAAATGGTCGTTCTTGCCAGGATTTTTGACGACATTCTCAGACCGGTGAATGGCGCGCGGGTGCGTGGAATCATCCAATCAGATGAATTTCAGAATCCACTGACTTTCGAACAGTTGGGTGAGGGGCGTTATCGCTCCAATGCCCGTTCATTTGCGCCGGGAGAGAATCAGATCATGATTCAGGCCAATCTTCAGGATCAGATGATCGGCCGCGACACAGTTTCGGTAATGATCGAATCCTTTAATCCCGAATATTTAAATACGCGGGCCAATCCCCGCATGTTGCGATCCATTGCCAGAGCCACGGGCGGGCGATTCGGAACCGTGGACAGTCTTGCATCCATCCTAAACGGAATCCAGTATTCCCCAATTTCCGAAGAAAATATCATTGAGTGGAAGCCGTTCGGCTCGCTCTGGATTTTAATCCTGCTCATTTTAATGCTCTCTATGGAATGGCTGATTCGTAAGCGATCGGGCATGCTCTAATCCCTACAAACTATTTGATTCAGACACTCATCCGGATAATTGATTTTTCAGGTAATCCCGATTGTAAAATATTTTCCGATTATCGTTACCGGCAGCCTGGATTGTTGGGGATTGTTATATATTGAGGGCCATTAGTGTCCGGTTAAACCTTAGAATAGCCCGT
>JABMRT010000149.1 GCA_013202295.1 Candidatus Zhuqueibacterota bacterium | reverse complement strand
TCAGAAAATGACGACAAGATCGCCTGGTATGAGAATTTGTTGGGTACAGCTATAAAAAATAATACTAACATCCCATTAAGTTACGATTTGTATCAAAACTACCCAAATCCCTTTAATCCAACGACAGTAATCAGCTATCAGCTTTCAGCGGTCAGTGAAGTAGATTTGAGTGTTTATAATTTAATTGGACAAAAAGTGGCGACACTTGTGTCTGGAAAACAAAATATTGGATTGCATCAGCTGGAATGGGATGCCAGTGGATTTGCCAGTGGTGTTTATTATTACAGAATTAAAGCTGGGAAATTTATAGATGTGAAGAAGATGATTTTGACTAAGTAAATTTTATGCTGAACAAGCGCTTCAAAGAAGAATATGCCGGAGCTCCGAGTATTATGAATACTAAATAAACGAGGGTAACTGAAATGAAAAAAAACAGTGATCATTTTCAGCGTCAATCGAAAAGCCCCTTTACACGACGGCAGTTTTTAAAAGATACGGTATTGAGTACTTTGGCTTTTACAACGCCGGGACTTTTGCTAGCTCGTTCTCAGAAATCCTGGCAGCCGACAAACATTAATAGTGCCACCATGCAGGGCCAGAAAAGCTCAACCCGACCTCCGAACATCATCTTTCTGCTTACGGATGATCAGCGATGGGACACTTTGGGATGTTACGGCAACAATATTATTCACACACCTCATATCGATTCACTTGCCAAACGTGGCATTACTTTCGACAGGGCGTTCGTTACGTCATCAATCTGTGCCCCAAACCGATCCTGTATCCTCACGGGTCAATACGCGGCCCGTCACAAAATGTGGAAATTCGACAGGGAGCTTACCCCAAATCAATTAGCCGCTACTTACCCAGCTCTTCTAAAGAGTACAGCAGGGTACCGGACTGGATTAATTGGCAAATACGGCGTAGGAAAGCCGCCTGGAAAGGATGTTTTCGATTTTAATAAAGGCTTTAGCGGACAGGGGAAGTTCCTGTTCGAAAAGAATGGGAAACAGGTACATCTCACTAGTGTTATGGCTGACCAGGCCGAGGAATTCATTGTGAGCAGTGACGGAAGTCAACCTTTTCATCTCTCGATTAGTTTTAAAGCACCTCATGTACAGGACAACGCAAGCGTAAAGTCAAACCAATTTCCTTATGATCCTGATCCAGCCATTGCTGATCTTTACGAAGACATTGAGATCCCTGTTCCCGCCACAGCTACCCAAGATTATTTTGACCGTTGGCCCGCATTTATCAAGAATTCTGAGGCCCGCTCGCGGTGGGCTGTTCGTTATTTCAGCCCCGAACGGACGCAGGAATCTCTCAAAGGTTATTACCGGCTCATCTCAGGGGTTGATGCCGCTGTTGGGCGAATTGTCGCGGCACTCGAAAAACACGGATTTGCCGACAACACGATCATCATCTTTTCTTCTGATAATGGACAATATCTGGGTGATTACGGCTTTGCCGGCAAGTGGTATCCACATGAAGCTTCGATCCGGGTTCCGTTGATCGTTTACGATCCACGACTTTCAAAGGACCGACGAGGCGCACGAACGAATGATTTTGCACTCAGTATAGACATTGGTCCCACAATATTGGATTTAGCAGGAGTAGATGTTCCTGACGTCATGCAAGGTCAAAGTCTTGTCCCCCTTATTCAAGGCCAAATACCGCATGACTGGCGACAAGAGGTTTACTACGAACATCATTTCGTTCCAGATCCTGCATGGCATATGTCCATTCCTCGCAACGAGGGAATCCGGACAGCTCGTTGGAAGTATATCCAGTATATCGATTCTGATCCACTTTTTGAAGAACTTTATGATCTCGACTCGGATCCTTTGGAAAAGCAAAACCTGGCAACTGATCCAGAGCAGACAAACCAGATTCGAAAGTTCCGTGAGAAGCTTTTGATAATGCGTAAATCAGTAGAGTGATTCAAATCGTGACTTATTTTACATTATAACATAGGAGATTTGTTATGAAAATCCAAAAAATCGTTTTGGTTGTATTTACTCTAATGGCGTTTCTAATGTGTCTGGTTTGTACAAACATAAACTCGAATATAGACGCAGATACTGAAGTGGTGGGCATACCGGTTATTTATGAAACGGATATGACACTGGATGTGGATGATGTGGGTGCGCTGGCTGTGCTGCATGGATTGCAAACGGAGGGCAAAGTGACCCTTCTTGGTGTTTGCTACAATGAAGTACATCCCTTGGCACCGGATGCTATCGATGCAATTAATACTTATTACCATCGCGGCACAATTCCCATTGGTATTTACAGGAAAGATTTTGTTAAGCCGGACCCGTCTGATTACTTTACCAGCGAGCGTGATTTTGATCTGGATAATATGAAGCATAATTCATTTGATAATATTGTGGCCGATGCTGTGGCAGTGTATAAATATTTACTTAAGAAGCAGGCTGACAGCTCTGTTGTCATTATCAGCGTTGGCTTTCTCAATAACTTGCATGATCTATTAAGAGATCCTGAGGGCTTAGAACTTGTAAAGAGCAAAGTAAAACTATTGGCCATAATGGGTGGATTACATAATGACGGTTTTAACCTTTCCCGACATGACCTTGTAGATCAATCTCAGTATGTTTTTGAAAACTGGCCGGGCACTTTGGTTACCACTCATGTGGGTGGAGATATGATAACTGGGGAAACGTTGACCAGTACTACACCCACCTACAATCCGGTTAGACGTGCTTACGAATTGGAATGGCATCAGGGGCCCAATATTGGTCGTTCCAGCTGGGATGAGGTAACCGTATTATATGCCGTATTTGGCACCAAATACTATGTGGAAGATTGGGATGGCGGTGGCAGTCTGAGAAATGGATATAAATGGACCTTCAGTAAAGGTCACCGGGGATATGCGGCGCCAAAGAACGACAAAGAAGTTGAAGATGAAATAGAACGTTTGATGACACTTGCACCTTAATCAGGCGTTATTATCTTCTTTTGTTACTGAGCCTGAAACAGGGATTTAGAATCAACCAAATAGATACTGTTATAAAAAACAGTACCTATTTTAGTGCTAAATACGAGGCCTACTGTGAAAATCAAAAAAAATGTTATGGTTGTTTTTACTTTAATGGCGTTTTTTGCATGTCTTTCCTGTAAAGACAGTGGGACAGGATCGGATAATGACGATGATTCCGGTCCAAATTCAGAGATAGAGGTTGTTGGAGTTCCGATTATTTATGAGACGGACATGACGCTGGATGTTGATGATGTGGGTGCACTTGCCGTGTTACATGGTTTGCAAACTGAGGGCGAGGTAACCATTCTTGGTGTTTGTTATAATGAAGTTCACCCACTGGCGCCTGCAGCCATTGATGCAATTAATACCTACTATAATCGGGGTACAATTCCCATTGGTATTTACACTAAAAGTTTAAAAGACCCGGATCCGTCTGATTACTATACACAAGATCGTCTTACTGATGTAGATAACATGACCCATAATTTGGCTGATAACACGGTGGCCGATGCTGTCGAAGTTTACAAGCAATTGCTTGCAACTCAGGCCGACAGTTCAGTGGTCATTATCAGTGTCGGTTTCCTTAACAATTTGCACGATCTGTTATTGGATCCAGAGGGCCTTGCTTTGGTAAAAAGTAAAGTTAGACTGTTAGCTGTGATGGGTGGGCTGCATAATGACGGGTTTAACTTTGTACGGCATGATTTGGTGGGTCAAACCCAGTATGTTTTTGAAAACTGGCCGGGCACTTTGGTAACCACTCATGTGGGGGCGGACATGATTACGGGTGAAACCCTTACCAGCAGTACTCCCAGTAACAATCCGGTCAGAAGGTCCTATGAATTGGAATGGGGTGTGGGACCAAATAGGGGCAGGTCGAGTTGGGACCAAGTGACCACATTATATGCCATATTTGGCACTCAATATTACACTGAAGATTGGGATGGCGGTGGAAGTTTAGTCAATGGATTCACATGGACATTCAGTAAAGGCCACAGGGGATATGCGGCGCCAAAGAACAACAGTCAAGTAGAAAATGAAATAGAGCGCTTAATGACCCTTGCACCCTAATTCGGGAGTTTAATTTATTTGTGTTGTTTCACACAGTAACAAGGGAAGTAAGTAAGCTCAGGATAATGCTCCAAAACGCAAAGCTCTATGCGTTTGGGTTTAAATAATGAGAATCATTGAACCATCTCCCTGAGAAAACCATTAAAAGGCAGCACTTCTGGAATATCGGTTTACATGCCTGTTTTTCGAGGGCAAGATCACAACAAGAATAAGGGACATAAAAGTATGGCTTTCACATTACAATTAGGCGAAAAAGCACCAGAGTTCGCATTACCGGCCACAGATGGCAGGACATATACATTATCAGATTTCGATGATGCCAGTGTATTAGTCATCTTTTTCACGTGTAATCATTGTCCATACGTCATCGGTTCGGATGAAGTGACCCGGCAAACAGCTGAAAAATTCGCTTCCCGGGGTGTCAAATTTGTGGGTATCAATGCCAACAGCAAAAACACCTATCCTGAAGATGATTATGAGCATATGGTTATCCGGATGAAGGAACATGCCTTTCCCTGGCTCTATCTGTATGACGAATCACAGGATGTGGCGAAAGCGTATGGTGCATTACGCACTCCACATTTTTTCGTATTTGATAAAGAACGTCTTCTCATTTACACGGGTCGTGGCATAGATAGTCCTCGAGACACAAGCAAGATGACGGTGAACGATCTTGACAGAGCTTTGGAAGAGCATGTCGCTCGAATCCCTGTGAGTGTGCCCCTGACCAATCCCATCGGGTGTAATGTCAAATGGGAGGGGAAAAATGCCCATTGGATGCCCGTTGATGCTTGTGATTTAGTGTGACACATCGGGAGGCACAGGTAACTTGAGGTCAATATTTGGATTGGGCCATCCATCTCTGTAAAACTTATCAATGAGATGAATCGGGTCCAGGTGATGAGGAATTGACTGTTAATAACAACAGGCTTGGGTTACACATATAATAACTAAACTTGAGGTAATAATGAGAAATCTAATTCTTTATGCAATCGCCATTCACTTCTTGTTCATGGGATGCATAGATAAAAATCATAATAGCAGGACTAACCACTACTATATAAATAGTCAATCCGGAAATGATGCCAATAATAGGATATCAATCAATTCACCCTGGAAAAGCCTTAAAAAATTGGAAGAGATTACTTTTCAACCCGGGGATAGTATTTTGTTTGCTAAAAATTCGGTCGTTCAGGGAGGTATAACATTTAAATCTTCCGGTAATGCTGAAAATCCTATTGTTGTAAGTAATTATGGTGAGGGAGCAATCCCCTCATTCAGTAATCTGGATCAGAATGAGCTGAATGGCAATGTTTTCCAAATAAGCGGTAGCCATATTGTTATTGATGGATTATCATTTTCAAAGTGTGCGGATGCTAATTCCAAAAATGGTAAATCAATTTTGGAAGTTGGGGCCATATTTACCCAAACCGATGCAGATCATATTACCGTTAAGAATTGCGAATTCATTGATTGTCCTATTGGTGTTAATATAACCGGACAGCACAGTTTAATAATCGGTAATACATTTAAAGATTGCAATCGCTTTCTCGCTGCACCCAGTTGGGGCCCACTGGGTATAGTAATTGGGAATGCATACAATGAAATCTCGCATAACACTTGTTCGAACTATGTGAATATTGGAGGAAACTATGGGGCTGACGGTGGTTTTATTGAACTGGATGACCGGTACTTCGGCACTAAAGTTCATGACATCAAAATTCATCACAATAAATCCTTTGATAATATGGGATTCCTGGAAATAGAAACCAATGTTGAAGGAAATAATATCGATGTATATTATAATTTAAGCGACGACTATCAGCAATTTATTTTTTATTGGGGCGGAGATAGCTCTAAGATCGAAAACAACACAGTTATCCGTACAAAACCTTCGCTCAATGGGGCGGTTAATACTGTGTTTACAATGCGAAAAGGAAACTTCACTTTAAGAAATAATATCTTTGTTGTAGCCAACAGAGTGCAGGTGTTGGTAACAGCACCTTACGATGTCGGGAATTACAATCAGGTAATACATAAGAACAACCTTTATTTCTGCACCGACGGAAGTACTAATGATCCTTGTGGAAAGCCACTTGGAGCAGGAGAGATAATTGCGAATCCACACTTTGTAGACATCAATAGTGGTGATTATCAACTAAGGTCAAAAAGCCCCGCTATTAATAGCGGTATGGTTTTAGGTTACGGTTCAGATTTAGATAATGTACCTTTTGGAGAAAACCAAATCTCTGATATGGGTGCATACGAAAAAAAGGATTAATCAATCCTAATTGTATCTAAGAATTAATAAAAATGAAAGATAACAATTTATATAAAAAATAGGCGGGATAGTAGTCAATTCAAGGATTATAGCCCACTTCACCCTTTGTGTAACTTAACAGTAAATTATCACATAATTGCCTGTTTTTTGTATATTTACTGTTTAGTTCAAATGTAAAATTGTGTATAACAAGGTTATACCAAAATATTGAAGTTAGTACTAACCGTGTGGTTTATGGATTAGGTACCGAATGCTTGCAGCAAAAAAGGATAAAATAACATGCGAACAGTAAAAAGCAGAGAATTGACAGTCGAGGATTTTCTTCCTTATGGAACATACGCAAACCTTATTGATCCGACTTCTGAGAAATTGGGCTTACCACCAATCGAGTTTTTCAGAGATATGGTTCAGCAGGATTTGGGATCATCTGGTTCGGTGTCCTTCTCAACGTGTCGCGTTGAAAGGCGGGACATGATTGTCGATGTAACGGAATATCATTCATACACTGCTGAAGGGATACTGCCCATTGATAACGACGTCCTGATTCATGTTGCGGTAGCAACTCCAAATGATGGAAGCAAACCTTTAGATAAAATTGTGGTCTTCCGGATCCCTAAAGGGACAATGGTGGTGCTCCGCCCCGGTGTATGGCATCACGCACCCTTTACTGAGAATGATCGACCAGCCAATGTTCTGATTGTGCTTCCGGAACGTACCTATGCGAATGATTGCGAGGTGTTCGATATATCAGGGGAAGACAGAATTCGCATACAATTTTAAATTGGCAAATAATTCACATTGGAATCAACGCAATGCATCAAAAATCGCATGCCTTACTGAGGCTGCGGAAACCATATATTTAGATGAAAGCGATGGAATTAAACATGGATCTGTTCGAACTTGCTTTCCTACATGTATACTTTGTGGTACTTATTTACTAGAAATAATATTTAATTGCGGTTTCATGATTGTGGAAAAAGGAGTGAAGAATGAAGCATTTATTATCAGGTATTTTAATTATCTCAATCTTTGTTATTCCGTGCTTCGCTTCAACCAATTTCATTACGCAGCTGGAAGCAACTAATTCATCGGATACTATTCAAGTCGAGCGATGGACTATTTTTCAGTTAAAATTAGAAGGCACTCAACAAGGCAATCCATTTGTTGATGTTTCGCTTAGCGCTGAATTCCAAAATGGTGGCAAAGTTTATCAACCGCAGGGATTTTATGATGGGCATGGCATTTACAAAATTCGATTCATGCCGACTGAAACAGGTGAATGGAAATATGTAACCAAAAGTAATAAAAAAGAATTGGACGGAATCAAGGGAATGTTCATCTGCGTTAAAGCATCTCAACATAATCACGGGCCGGTTCGTGTTCGTAATAAATATTACCTCGCCTATGAAGATGGAACACCCTATTTTCAAATTGGTACAACTTGCTACGCCTGGGCTCATCAAGGCGACGAAATGGAGCAGCAAACTTTGAGTACTTTGGCGAAAGCTCCATTTAACAAAATGCGCATGTGTATTTTTCCTAAAAGTTATGTTTATAATCAAAATGAACCCGAGTACTATCCATTTGAGGGCGAGCCACTAAAAGACTGGGATTTTACGCGATTCAATCCCGAATTTTGGCAACATTTTGAAACAAGAGTTTTGGATTTGCTAAAAATGGGTATCGAAGCTGATATTATATTATTTCATACATATGACCGCTGGAATTTTGAATATATGGACAAGGAAAGTGACGATCGCTACATTCGCTATGTAGTGGCGAGGCTGTCTTCATTTCGTAATGTCTGGTGGTCCCTGGCAAATGAATTTGATTTTATGCCTGATAAAAAAGGTCCCGACTGGGATCGGTTTTTTAAAATTATTCAAAGACACGATCCCTATCAACATTTGCGCGGTATACATAACGGCCGTCGCTGGTATGATCACAACAAACCCTGGGTGACGCATGCCAGTATTCAAACTTCGGATATGGCTGCCGGCATCCGCTTTCGGGAGGACTTTCAAAAACCGGTGATTTACGATGAATGTAAATATGAAGGCAATATTCCAAAAGGGTGGGGGAATCTCACGCCGGAAAAAATGGTGGAATATTTTTGGAAGGGTACGCTGAACGGCTGTTATGTAGGGCATGGCGAAACCTATTTGCACCCCGAAGATTTATTGTGGTGGGCAAAGGGTGGTGTGCTGCGCGGCAAAAGTCCGGTACGTATTGCTTTCCTGAAAAATTTCATGTCGAAGGCTCCAAACTTTGAAAAACTAATGCCTATGGGAGATGGCAAGGGCAACTATGTTATAGGTTTGCCTGGAAAATATTATCTGGTTTATGGCAGGTCTTCCGAAAATACGAGTTTAAAACTCGCGGGAGATATGCCATATAAAATTGATGCCATTGATACCTGGCATATGAAAGAATTCCCTTACGGGACGGCTCAGCCCGGAGAATATACTTTTGCCACTCCACAAGAACATATGGTTTATCGCTTTACACCCTACGCTCCTGTTGAAAAAATGCGGCCTGAGGCGGTTGTTTCGGCTGATGTTTTTTATGGCGCTGCTCCGCTCACTGTAAATTTTTCCTCATCTAAAAATGTGAAATATTCCTGGAATTTTGGTGATGGTTCTACTTCACAAGAACAGAATCCATCGCACGTGTTCCAAAAATTCGGACGCTACCTTGTTACACTCACAGTCACAGATGATGACGGGCTTTCCGCGTCAACGGCTCTGGCCGTAACTGCACTGCCACAAGGGCCTACAGATTTATATAAATTCTCAACCTGGCCGGGATCAACATCTGACATGCAATTTATCTGGCAAAATAATGCGTATTCCAATATGATTGAATCACGCGACGAAGCAATAATCAGCGATGCTGGAGAAATGGTGATCGGTAAAGGCGCATTCGTTGCCTGTGACATTAATGATAAATTATTGAGCGCCTGTCAAAAAACGAACCAGGTCACCATTGAAGGTGTGATAACAATTACAAATATAGACCAAACCGGACCGGCACGAATTATATCTTTTTCAAAAGATACCAATCGACGAAATTTTACATTAGGTCAACAGGATAAAAATATTGTGATGCGATTGAGAACGCCTCGAACAGGTTTGAATGGTTTGAGTCCGCAGGTGTCTGTTTGCCAAATTACTCCGAATGAGTCCATGCATGTCGTCATCAGCTATTATCCCGGCAATCTTTATTGTTACCTTAATGGGAAAATAGTTTATCAGGGCAGCGATGTCCGAGGTGACTTTAGCAACTGGGAACCCTGTTTTCTTATTTTCGGGGATGAATATAGTGGCGGTAGAAACTGGATTGGAAAAATATCAAATGTTTCGATTTATAATCGTTTTGTCGGTCCCGAAGAAGCTGGACACAAATATAAGCTGCTGAAAATCGAATAATTTTTTTGTCGATCAATTCCCTTAATTAATCAAAAGGAATCCCCATGAAAATTATTATTTCTATAATAGTTCTTCTATCGCTGGCAGGTTGCCAGATGGTTAAAAATGAGACAAGGCAGAAAAACCAAACCTATTCGTTCTATGTGGGTACTTATACGAATAAAGAGAGCCAGGGTATCTACAAATACTTACTGATGAAAGATGGTTCTTTAAAACAAATTGGTTTGGTGGCAATATCCGAAAATCCGGCTTTTTTGGCAATGAGTACTGATAAGAAATTTCTGCTTGCCGTTAATGAAATCGACAGGGAGGGTGTTGGTACTGTGGAGTCCTTTTTGATTACAGACGACAGTCTTGCACTAATAAGCCGGCGTTCATCCGGAGGAGCCCATCCTTGTTTTATAACGGTAAATGAAAGGGGATTTGTATTAGCAGCCAATTATACGGGTGGTAATGTGGGATTGCTGAGGCTGGATAATAATGGAGAATTGGGCCCATTACTGGATGTGCAGATTCATAGCGGAAGTGGTGTAGATAAAAATCAACAAACACCGCATGCCCATTCGGCCTGGTTCGAACCTTTTGATAATTCTATTATTTGCGTTGATAAGGGGACGAACGAACTTTGGTTTTCACAATTAGATACCAGTCTGCAAAAATTAATCCCGTCCGATCCTCAGACACTGAAAATGGAACCGGAAGCCGGACCACGCCACCTTGTGATTCATCCAAACGGGCGCTGGATTTATGTGTTGAATGAGCTGAATAATACAGTAACATTGGTGCAGAAATCTGATGATGGCAACTACATTAAAGACGAATCTTTTTCCACTTTACCCATTGGATTTACTGAATCCAGTATATGTGCCGATATAAAAATTTCATCAGACGGTAAGTTTGTATATGCGTCCAACAGGGGTCACAACAGCATTGCTATTTTTGAGGTAAATGCCAATAATGGATTTTTAAATTTGGTTGGTCATCAGCCCTCTCTCGGTGATGCTCCACGTAATATCTCATTGTCGCCAGATGAAAACTTTTTAGTGGCAGCCAATCGACATTCAAATAATCTTGTATCATTTAAACGTGATAAAATTACCGGTTTGTTAGAAATGGTGGATAAAATTGAAGCACCTATGCCCGCTTGCCTGGTGTTTTAAATGGGTGCTTTTAGTTGAAACCGTCGTGAATGAATGAAGAAATCAGTTAGTGAAGGATAAATTTGTTAGAAGAAAACCATATATCAGTCGAGTAGAAATTGAAGGATCTTAATCTTGAATTCCCCCCTGCTCCGGCACCGTGGTATTTGCAATAGAAGGATTTTTGAAATTTAATAAAGATAAGAGATCCAATTCAAATTGACCTGTAAACGAATCAATAAAGGGCTGGCCTTAATATGTTAATCCTTCTTTTATTAGTTTTTGTCATTT
>JABMRT010000148.1 GCA_013202295.1 Candidatus Zhuqueibacterota bacterium | reverse complement strand
GTCCACCACATCATCGTGAATCAGACTTGCCAAGTGAAGCATCTCGATCAGTACAGCCACATCCGTGCTCTCGGAAAGGTTGGATCCTGCCGCACCCTGACAGAGAAAAAAGAAAAGGGGACGAATCCATTTACCCTTATGGGCTTCTGGTGTTTCACTGAATAAATCACGGACAACGGTTTCAGAGAAAAGTTCTGCCTGATACTTCTCCTCAAACAGGCTCAATTCGCGCTTGACAGGATGGGCAATGGCTTTCAAAGCCATTTCAACGGTGACGTTCATGGGGTTAATATGCATCAAAAAATCTTTTCATCCTGTTCTTCAGATACGCCTGATTATTGAATCCTCGAGAGAGGCGCACTCGACAAAAAAAAGAAAGGCGGGATTAAACCCGCCCTTCATCAGCCCGAACTATCATTTCATTATATTTCGATATAAGCAACACTCTGATCGTTTAACGAATTATTTCTGAAATGCGCTGACTGCATCTTCAGCGGAATCATAGGTATCGAAAATCGTAACCAGCTTGGTCACGATAAAGAGACTTTTCACTTTCTCTGTCACACCGCTTAATTTTAAATCACCCTCGGCATTTTTCAATGAGGTCATGCATCCCATCATCGTGCCGAGACCCGAACTGTTCATCCATTTGACATGAGAAAGATCAATCACGATCATTTTCTTGTTCTCTTCGATCAGTTCTTTGACTTTCTCATGCACTGCGATGGTTTCTGGCCCGCCCATAAGATTGCCCTTTACAACAAGAACTGTTACACCCTGATAATCTTTGGCATCTATTTTCATCATAACCTCCGTCTATTTACTCTAAATCTCGAATCCAATATAATGGTTTCAACCTCAATTTACAAGCTGTTTTTAGACTTCCCGGGATCCGATACAAGCTATTATTAAGTATCAATCCTGCAACTTGATGTTATTTTGCATCTGAGAGGATCTGTGATGTGTATATAAATATGTCCGCGCCGGTTTTCCAGGCATCTGGAGCAAGCCCGGCCTTTTCTGCGCAGCAGGATTCCAGAAACTGCTCTTTCGTCCAGCCCAGGTCCGTGGCTACTTCGGGCAGATACGTACCGCTCCTACTGCCCTGCTTGACCCATATGCCGTGTTTTCCGACCACAATCTCTTCAATGGAATCGATCTTCTTAAGTTCAGAAAGGATGGAAATTTTGATCTCAATCTCATCCATTTCAGACTTGGTAACGGGATCGTAAGCGAATCGATAATCCTGTGTCGCTGAAGCGACTGCCATATTGGAGACCATTTCGTATAAGGGGTAAGTGGGCTGGAAATTACCAATACAACCACGAAGCCGCCCCTTATTGGTAAGCGTGACAAACACACCCCGCTTGACTTTGAGATTGGATTCTTTCACATCCCAATCCGGCATCTTCTCCTTTGTTAACGCTGCAAGGATGCTTTGTCTTGCGACCCTGAAAAGTTTGGCCTGTTCTTCGCTGGTAAATGGAATCTCCTCCAACATCGCATTCTCGTCCTGCATCTCCCCTCCTTTTTCATAAAACAATGCGGCACCGTATCCGACTACTCGCTTTTTATCTCCTGAAATATCCCCGGAGTTCTGATAGGGCAACATCTTCACTCTACTGGCATCGAAATACTGAGCTGCCAGCATGACTGTAACCAACGTGCTCTTTCCGCATAAAGCACAATCGAGATTTGAAGTTTTCTCCCGGACGCTGGCCATGTCCAGCCGCATGACCTCTTTGGTATCCCAGGCTTCCACAGCGTTGAGGACTTTCGCGTCCGCAGTCATTGCATCATCATAACTTGGATAATGGGACATGTCGGAACTCGCCACAAAAAGTACACGCATGTCCTTGGTATTTTTATAAAGGATCTGTGCCAACCGCTCGCAATCCGGATAGGATAGATTACCCACCACCATCGGCACGATCGGTACTCCGGGCAGCACGGTCTGGATGAAGGGAATCTGAACCTCAACGGAATGCTCTTGAAGATGCGCCTGATTGTTGGATTGAATCAGAGGTGTCGCTGCGACGAGCCGATCCGTAAGCTCCCGGTGTATCTGCGCTTTTCCCAAGGGAGTGAGATAGCTCTCCCAATCCCCGATGGATGCGCCCTGCAGATACATAGTATGCGCCGGACCGAGAATGAGAACCGCATCATATTTTTGACCACGGACTTGCTGATACGCATTCGCCGCAACTTGCCCGCTGAATACATATCCAGCATGAGGTGCCCATAGCGCGTGAATGGGACCGGGCACCTCCACATTGAGTTGTTTGGAATGGGCAAGGAAACCATCAATGACTTGTGCAAGCTCCCGCTCTGACCCCGGATAAAACTGCCCGGCCCGCGCGGGCTGCCGGACACGCTCCGCCCTGGCTTCTTGCCTCTGGCAAGCAGGGGCAATCAAAGTCATTAGGAGGATGGTGATTAAAACGCGATAGTATAATTTCATAACTCCCCCTGACCTATTTCCAAACACCGGCAATGGCATACCCGCAATTTTGACATTGCCCGTTGGATAGAGCGATCTCGCGGACTTGGTATCCAGTTCGGCTGATCACGATTTCACCGCAACCGGGACATCGAGTACTCTCACCCTCATGTCCGGGAATATTACCAAGGTACACATAATGGAGTCCACTGTCGAGTCCTATCTTTCTTGCCTTTTCAAGCGTGGACGTCGGTGTCGGCGGCAGATTCTTCAACTTGTATTGCGGATGGAACCGTGAAAAATGAACCGGCACATCCGGGCCAAGTGTTTGGAAAACCCACTGCGTCATATCCCGGATCTCTTCATCACTGTCATTCAACGTCGGGACGAGCAGATACACAATCTCCGTCCACACCTGTTCTTCTTTCAGAATTTCAAGCGTTCGCAGCACAGGCGCCAGCTGACCTTTGACGATATCGGAGTAATAAGATTCCCGGAAGGATTTCAGATCCACCTTGTACGCATCAACAACCTTGCACAAATCCCTTAAAGGTTCGGGATTGATGAATCCGTTTGATACAACCACATTACGAATTCCAAGTGAACGGGCTTCAGTGGCCGTATCAATCATAAACTCAGTAAATATTGTGGGTTCATTATAGGTGTACGCGATGGAGGTGCATCCTGCACCGGCGGCGGTTTCGGCCAGTTTTTTCGGAGTGATGGAGACCGGATTCAGCTCCTCGGGTTTGCGCTGGGCCAGCTCCCAGTTCTGGCAAAACTTGCACTCGACATTACAGCCCGCTGTGGCCACGGAAAACGCGGACGACGCGGGAAGGAAGTGATAAAAGGGTTTCTTTTCAATAGGGTCCACATGAGAGGCCGCAACGCGTCCGTAAACGAGGGAATGATAGGTACCGTCCCTATTGGCACGAACCTGGCAAATGCCCCGGTCTCCCGGCTTAACTGTGCACTCCCAGGGGCACAGATGACAGCGCACACGATTCTTGGCTAACTTCTCGTAGTATCGCGCTTCTTTCCAATTCAACTGCGCATCTGATTCCGAGAATGCTGGTGAGACGCATAAACCGGCTGCCGCTCCGAACCCAGTTTGGATGAAACAGCGTCGATTCATCTTTAATTTATTATTCTTGGACATAAAATTTATAACTTTCACTGTATACTATATACTGTGTACAGTATACCAATCATTGTCGTCTCGCCTTCACCATCGCATTCCTCACCGCACTCAGGAAATTATCAACACTCAGTGTTGCACCCGTGATGCTGTCCACATTCGTACTCCCGGCAGCCATGACACGCTTTGGCATTTCAGGAATCATCATATCCGTATAGCGTTGTGTACCGTTCGATTCAATTAAACGCACATTCCGGATGCGTCCATTCTGAATGGTGACTTCAACTTTCATACTCGGCCAGCCAAGTTCCTCACCTATATAAACACCATCCTTTAATACGGTTCCAGAGCCAGGTTTGATCTGTGTTTGGGTCGAAGAACAGTTGGACAGGAAGAGCGTCAATATAAATAACAGGAGTAAACTTATTCTCATAAAGAAGCCTCATAAACACGATACGTTTTCACATGGTTTAGACCCAATTTCAAAATCGGATTATTCATCGCCATATTGTCTTCGAGTACGTAATTGGCTTCGAGATAAACCGGCTGACGCGCTTTCAAGACCTCATACATTTTTTGATACAGAAGAATATCAATCGCCCGTCTGTGAAATTCCGGGAGCACGCCCAAAGCCCAGATCCGGTACTGACGGATCTTTTTCAATCCGGTCATCAGCTTTAAAAATCCGAACGGAAAAAGACGGCCATTCAAATTTTTCAGGATCACATTTACATCCGGCAGGGTAATCTGATACCCAATTGGTCGGCCATCCGCTTCAGCGATCATAATCAAATCCGGATCCACAATCATTTTCAATCCCTTGGCCAAGTCTTCGGCCTCAGCATCAGTCACCGGGATAAATCCCCAGTTGTCCTTTGTCGCTTCATTGGCAATATGCACAATGGACTGAACATCCGCGTCAAGCTGTTTCATATTGATCGGCCGGATTCGCACCCCATACTTCTCTGAGACACGAGCGATATGTTTTACAAACCGCTCGGGCAGCTGGTAGGACGTGTCCAACGTGACACTGTAAACCATGAGATCTTTGACTTTGGTTAAACCAAATGATTCAAAAGCGGCTGGATAATATGGTGGATTATAGGGTGCCATAATCATCGACGGCTGATCCCCACCCTTCACGACCAATCCCCACTCCTGCGAATCAAAACTCCATGGTCCACGCATCAGTGTCATGGATTTATTCCTGAGCCAATCCCGGGCTGTTTCTAGAAGCAGTTGAGGAACCTTATCCACTCTCAGACATTCGAAGGAGCCAAAGAGTCCAATCGATTCATTCCAATGCTTGATGCCAAGATGATCAATGAACGCACTGATTCTTCCGACCGGATCATCATCTTGATAGGCTAGAAAAAGCGCGACCTCACAATGTTGCAACATGGGATTCTGGCTTGCGTCAAACCGTTTTTTCTCTTCGGATCGAAGTGGCGGCGCCCAATTCGGATCGTCCCGATACACCTGATAAGGCAGATTGACAAACTGTTTCCATTCCGTTTTAGAGCAAACCTCGCGGATCTCAATAGCCATAAGCTGAATCCTTTTCAAAGCACAGGGTTTGGACTATTTAGACTCTGACTGAGCTTTCAGCTCTTTCTCACGATGCAGCAAGGCCAGTTCAATCAGCACGCCGACAATCGCACCGGTCACCATCATATAAGTGAATCCAAGTCCGTTCCCGAAATCGGGAAATCCGTTCATGACCAATCCGACCGGAATGTTCACAACAACTCCCACGATCAATCCCCGCACCCACCAGGGAATCGAGATTTGTTTAGTAAACGAAACCATCAATCCCATTAGCACGCGCGAAAGGATAATGACCCACACATGAACACCCGTCATTTTATTGGTAATACCTGAAGCAATAAGCCAGGTACATACGCCGAAAAAAGTGCTCCATTCCAAAGCAGATCGTGTTCGATTCCAATGCGTCATTCATTCCTCCAATATTGGATATTCGTAAATCGTTATTAGTTATTGGACACTTGTTATTTATCACCCGCCTCTATTCACTAATCACTTACCTATCACCGCTCACCCTCAAACTGATGTACGCGATTCAGTTCATTTTACATATCAACGAGGACAGTAATGTGATAGAACCATCAATCCTTTTTCAGCGCTGCATTCGCCTTATCGAGAAACGGTTTGAACAAATCAATCGGTATAGGGAAAACCATGGTTGAATTGTTTTCCGCAGCCACTTCTACCAAAGTCTGCAGGAATCTGAGTTGGATGGATATGGGTTCTTTGCCAAGGATTTGAGCGGCGCTTAACAATTTCTCCGCAGCCTGCGCTTCACCTTCCGCGTGGATGATCTTGGCCCGTCGTTCCCGCTCAGCCTCGGCCTGACGTGCAATGGCGCGCTTCATCTCTTCAGGCAGGTCAATGTGTTTGACTTCAACCAGCGAAATCTTGATGCCCCAGGGATCGGTATGTTTGTCCAGAATGATCTGCAGCTTCTCATTGATCTTTTCACGTTCAGACAACAGTTCATCCAGTTCGAATTGACCTAGAATGGACCGCAATGTCGTTTGCGCAAGCTGTGAGGTCGCATACAGAAAATCTTCAACTTCCACAATCGCATTGTTCGCATCAATCACACGAAAATAAATGACGGCATTCACTTTGACAGACACATTGTCTTTGGTGATCACATCCTGTGGCGGTACATCCATCGCAATGGTACGCAAGCTGACCTTGACCATCCGTTCAATACCGGGAATCAGAAGGATTAGGCCCGGCCCACGATCACCCACCAGACGGCCCAAACGAAACACCACCCCGCGCTCATATTCGCGCAGTACTTTAACCGCATTAACCAATAACATCACAAGAAAAAACAGTACCAGCCACCATGCAATGGGAATCATGGCTCACTCCTTTGTTTTAAAAATGATTGATTAAAATTATTTAGCCTGCTCTTTTCACAATTTTCAAGTTTCTTATCCTAAGATGGGCGGGGCCTCTCGGCCCTGACCACTTGCCATTATGCCACTTTGACAATTGTTGTATACACTTTGCACTCTGTTTCATAATTCAGAAAAATATAATTTACACTTTTTTAACCTTTAATTTCAAACCCTCAATACTGACCACCTGAATATTTTCTCCCTTTGGGATTTTCTCATCACTCGCCGCCTGCCAAACTTCGCCATGCACAGAAACCTGACCGTCCGGATTGAGGGCATCAAGCGCGACGCCTTTTTCACCGATCAATCCCTGTTTTCCGGTTGTGGGTTTGGTCAACCGGGTTCGGATGGCAAGCACCATCCCACCAACTACCAGAAGCAAAAATATGATCAAGGACGGGATCAGTACACTGAGTGAAATTCTGACTGCGGGTGACTTGAACAACATGAGCGATCCAAATATAAATGCCAAAATACCTCCCGCGGTAAGAATGCCAAACGTGGGTGTAAACACTTCTATAATAAAGAATATGATTCCGAGGAGAATCAGGACCAAGCCTGCTGCATTGATTGAAAGCACCTGCGATGCAAACAGAAAGAGAATCGCACAAATCGCCCCGATCACACCGGGTAAAATCGATCCCGGATTGGAAAATTCAAAATAGATGCCGAGTGCCGCTAAAAGTAAAAGGATATACGCGATGTTTGGATCCGCAATCTTGTTCAAAATCTCATACTGCCACCCCATCTCGTGTTCACGGATCTCGGAATGGGTCGTCTCCAGCGTAACGTCCTCGTCATCGATCTGGACTGTCATGCCATCTAATTGTTCTAACAGATCGACCGGATCACTGGCAATCAGATTAATCACACCCAATTCAAGCGCTTCCTTTTCAGTGATGGACACACTTTTACGGATGGCATCCTCTGCCCACTCGGGATTGTGCCCATGCTTTTCCGCCAGTCCTTGAATATGCGCCACCGCGTCATTCGTCACCTTTTCCATCATGACTTTGGAACTGTCCTTGCCCATCATTGACACCGGATGCGCCGCACCGATATTCGTGCTCGGCGCCATGGCAATAATGTGAGACGCGTAACTGATGAACACACCGGCCGACGCGGCCCGCCCCCCGCTGGGAGATATATAAGTCACCACCGGCACCTTGGCGGAGAGCATTCGCTTGTCAATATCCATTGTGGACTGGAGCAATCCGCCGGGCGTATCCATCTCGATGACGAGACATTCAGCGTTATCGGATTCAGCCCGATCCAGCGCACTCGTAATATATTTCAAAGTGATCGGATTAATCGCACCATTCACCTGAATCCAATCCACATGGGCAGCATGAACTGTTGAAACTAAAAAACCGAGAAGGATAATCCATTTCTTCATAATATGTATCCTAAAAATAAATTAGGGAATGTTTTTATTAATATTTCTTTTCGCGAACCACTTACCCCTTACCTGTTAACTTATATAACTATACCGTGAATCTGACACAACTGTTCCGCATTTATGGAGCTGGGACTCAAAACAATTAACTTGACATTGGTACGGGAAATCTTCAACTTATTCCTGCGAAAGCTATGGCTCTACCCTGCATCTCAGCCGAGAAACGATATAAAGAGCCAACACTTTTATATAGGGAGCCCGGCTCTGAACGTGTATTACAAGCCTCCGTAAGAGTGGACGTAAAAAGCGGTCAGGAGAGCACCCACCGTGACCTGTCACGGTTCTTTATATCCGATGGTTGGGGTGCAGGATAGAGCCATTTATTCATTTAACACCGCTATCCCTTTTTTCTGATCGCGAATCAATGGAAACAACGTATCCAGCCTCATCCGCTTGAACAAATCTTCCAGTAAATCATTAAAGCCCGTCACTACCATTTTCCCCTCCGCACGTTTCACATAATCCGCCAGCAGGATCAGTATCCCAATGGCCGAGCTGTTCATTACTTCGACTCCTGAAAGATCGACGCAAAATTTCGTCCGGGATTGTTCTATAAGCATGCGAACTTTATCTTCGAGCTCAGGTACGGCATGTTGGTAAAACCGTTTCTCATGCAGATGAAGCACGACAACTTCACCTTTCTGCGAAATACTGACCAGTGATTTTCCCATGGAAAGGCCTTTTATCTTTATATCGTTTGGTTTACTAAATAAAATTATAAAACGGGGATGTCATACTGAGTCCTGCTGAAAGCAGGGCGAAGTATCTCCGGGGTGGGGCTATTAGATTCTTCATCCCGACTAAGTCGGGACTCAGAATGACAACCTGTTTATTATATGGCTGTAAGGTATGCAATCAGAAAACGTGAATCAATAGATAATTAACACGAAAATTTAGAATAATCAATAATAAAATTATTGGAAAATATTTGTTTATCTAAATGCATTCAAAAAATGATTAAAGCTTGCAATATGCCCTGTTTCTTTATGCCTTCTGCTGATTCTATTCAAATATTTTCTATTCATCAACACCTTGGGATTACTCTTTGAATATGTTAAATTCCTATATCTCTCACATATTGCTCTTTTTAGATATTTAAATGCAAATTGCGATCGATTCAAATCATCCTGAGAATACCCTGACATTAACTCTGGATCGTTTTCAACAACATTAAAGAAATTATAATATTCTCTTAATTTTTGATCCTGTGGATTTCGACTAATTATGGTTTGATTTCCAAGAGCCCCTGTTTCAAAGCAAAAATGTTGTATTATTATAACAATATCGGCTTTGCATTCTTTATTTAAAGTATGATTATAAATCTCATCATATTTCTCTTGATAACTCATTTCTTCTGAATCAACTGATATTATAAATTTATCTATTGCACCATGATCATTGATATCATCAATAGCAGAATCAATTACTCGAAGATAGTAGGGATCTCCAAAACCAGAAAATAGAACAAAATTATTTCTTTTTATTTCAGATACATCTTTAACTTGTTTTAACGATGGATTTAAATATTTTATCCATTTGGGATAAACAAGAAATTCTGTTTTCTCACCTTCTACAACTATCTAATAATTCACTCTTTACCTTCAAGAAAGAATGGATCGTTTAATAACTTTATATAAGTTTGTTGTTTTGATTTACCATACCTAGTAATTAATTTCTCGCCATAAATTATTTTTACTTCTGTACCTTTTCGATGGAACACATACCAATTTTTAATCGGGATTTTATTAATTATATATGGATGATGACTAGTAATTAAAAATTGAATTTTAAAGTCTTCTTCGAGTAGAAGATTAGGAAAGAAATTAACTGAATTTACACCCAACGAATTTTCATATTCATCAATGAGATAAATACTACCTGGTGGCAGTGTATGGACATCAGTAAGAATTAGAAGTGTTTTTTGCATCCCTGATGATAGATTATTTAAACTCCGTTGACCTCTGTTCATTCGGAGCTCACTGATTCCGGCACAATCGCAGTATACTTTTTCCGCTCTTCCATATCAAGCAAGTTCACTGCATCATGATAATTCTCAGGGGTCAGATGCGCATATATCTCTGTAGTTTTGGGGCTTGCATGCCCGAGGAGTTTAGAGGTTACATAGATGGATACACCTCGCTGTACAAGATGCGAGGCAAAGGTATGCCGGAGGCAGTGAAAACTGTATCCTTCCCCTAGTCCTACTGAACGCAGCACCTTTTTAAATGCCCGCGTCACATAATGTTTGTCGCGCCTCCTGGTATCCAGACAGCTGAACACATACTCACCTCTGTGTTCCATACCGGAAAGCACGGCATAGGCTTTCTCATTCAGGGGAATGGTTCGTTCTTCTTTGGTCTTCGTCTCAAAGTCGCTTTTGTTCGAGATCCGTACAGTCATTTTCTCAAAATGCACGTCCGTCCATTTGATATTGATGAGTTCACTGATCCGCACTCCTGTGTTGGCGGAAAAGATCACTCTGTTAGTCAAGCTATAATTATATTCTTTTTTACTCATAGTCACAATTTGGGCACTTTTAAGAAAACCCAACAAAAAAGGCCCGATTTTCATCGGGCCTAACTTGTTGTTCTTAAAGAAGTGGCGCCTCCCAGAATTCCTGTCTGCCGACAGGCAGGGAACTGGGGGCACACGAAAATGGACTTATTTATACATTGACAGGGGTTCGCCTCCACAAGGGGGCGGGTAGTCTATCCCTGTAAACGGTAATAGGTTTTTATTTCATAATAATCATCTTTCTCATTTGCGTAAATTCTGGGGTGGTTAACCGATACACATAAACACCTGATGGATGATCAGAGCCATTAAAAATTACATGATGATTCCCCTGAGCAAACCATCCACGGACCAGAGTAGTGACAATCCTGCCCTGCATGTTAAAAACCTCCAGCTTTATTTCCATTGGTTTGAGTAATGTAAATACAATTTGGGTCTTCGGATTAAACGGATTGGGATAATTTTCCATCAATTGAGATGTCGCGATGGCTTTTTCGGCCTTCACACTGGACGGCTGGTTGATAAGCTCCCTCGCTGCCTGAAATTTATAATTACGGTCTGGATCGGTAATATCATCCGTCAGTCCCCAGCATCCATATCGATTATAACTGGATGTGAGGGTGAATTGAATGGCAATGTTACCGCCGAGATGAAAAAATCCTTCATGATAATTGTATTTGAAGACTTCAGCCATACCTTCGCTTCGTTCTGCGTCAATCCTGTTCTCCAGATTCATAGTACTGCCGCCACCGTGATCCGGACCCCCTTCATAAAAACAGAATCCACCTACGAATCCATAATCACTCGCCGTCTGTATCCATTTAATCCTGCCAGCACCACTGTCATTGATCATATCATCAATATTTTCCCTGCAATCCGCTAATATCTTTTCCACACTTTCTCCTGCATCCGCTCCTCCACTATAATAACTCTGGCACGAGAGGGCATATATGTACTGACTGGGATCACCAACATTATTCTCGAGATAGGTCAGAAACGGTTTTACCCACCATTGTAACATGGGGTAATGGCTGCACAATACGACTCGGATTTTATTATTGAGCATTTCTTCGCCGAAAACAGTCGCAAATATCTGAGCGATTTCCACGGTTCTCCTGGCGTGGTTCTCGTGTTCACCAATACCCAAGTCTTCAGCCTGGGCCTGATTCCACTGGCTCTGCTGGAACGCCGGTGCCGTGTTCCAGACTTCATTACTGCTTTCCACATAGATATTCAGGTCAGGATCCAGATGATCCAGAAACATCGTGGCCAGCTGGATGATATAATCTTCGGTCGCTGAAACCGGCACATTGATCCAGGGATCGATTTCTACAAGATTGGCCAATTCGATCACATATTCCCAGGCTGCTCCGCCCAGCTTGCCAATTTCTTCGATGCGCTGTTGGGAAGCATGGGTGATGAGACTGCGACTTGACCATTCTGTCATTACCGGATATTCAGGATCACCACTGTCTGTTCCTGTAAAATCCTTAAACCGGATGGCGGCAAATTTGGGATGGGTCAGGGCATAGACAAACTCATCCAGAAATGTCTGATCCGTATCAGCCTCATAACCGGGACGGATCAGTTGTAAATCGGTTATACCACTGCCCTGGGGATCATACGGAGTTCGCTGTGTATTCAGAAAGGCAAGAACCATAAAACCATACCCGTCGTCATGCGGCTCACCTATAACGAAATCAAAAGTGGTTGTGTTACTAGATTCATTGTAAACCACATTGCTGACATCGCCTTCTTCCCAGGATTGGACATCAGCCATTCCAAGTAACCTGCCGGAATAAGTGCCGCTCAGGTCCACGCGGTATTCTTCAGGATCATCGATTTCATCTGACCATTCCGCCACAGGTCGTAAATCCATTATGAGAAGCGCATTCACAGTTGGCCAGCCTTGTGCATCGAATTGACCGGCGTCCATTGATGACCAGGTTCCTGGATCAAGCCAGCGATGATGTTCTTTAATCATATCCACAAAGGTACCGCCACGTTCTGGCAGACTGATATTCACTCCCAAACCTTCGGCACCGGAAATGGTGACGTAGAGTAAGAAGAAGAGTACGGATAACCGTGACACTGAAGTTTTTTTCATCATAATAAAATCCTTTTCCTATACTGGCTACTTCACAATATACCAGTAATGCTCGGAAGCAACCGTAGATGATTTTTCTCACCGCCTAATTCTTTTATTTAAAGGAGATAAATCGTTCAATTCTGAGAGTTAACATGCTTCACCATTTCACCGCTGTTCAGTTTTTCCCCGATCGCATCGTCTCGAAATGACCTACTGACATCCTTACAATGCCCGTTCAAATCAATTGATTAATGCTGCAGCTTCATTATCCAAAAACAAAGTGACATCTGGATGACTCCTTAATATGGAAGCTGGACAGGCTGTGGATATCGGCCCTTGCACAGCTCCAGCAACTGCCTCAGCTTTTCTCCGGTCTGGTACAACACAACTGATGCTCTGTGAACCCATGATGGCTGGAATTGTCAGACTGAGTGCGTGTGTGGAAACTGCATCAAAACTGTCGAACCAGCCCTCGTCAAATTGCTGTTGTCTGCATTGTTCATCCAGTTCCACGATCTTGACGAGTTTCGGATCATTAAAATCTGCAACGGGAGGATCGTTGAATGCGAGGTGTCCATTCTCTCCAATCCCGATACATGCCACATGAACTGGATGTGTTCTTAACAGGTCTTCATATTCCGAAATTACAGATTGGATGTCAGGGGCATCTCCTTCAAGATAATAGACCTTGGCTGGTTTCACCTCATCGAGTATTCTTTCCCGCAGGTATTTTCGAAAGCTTGCAGGATGCTGGTCGGACATGCCCAGGTATTCATCCAGATGGAAAACAGTAATCTTGGACCAATCGATTGATTTATCCTTGTTTAATGATTCCAGGAAAGAAAACTGAGAGGCCCCCGTCGCCAGGATCAAATTGGCTGATCTTTCATTGGTGATTGCCCTTTTCAATTTCCCCGCAGTAAAATCAGACGCCGCTTTTCCCAGGTTTTCAACGGATTCATACACTTGTACTCTTAACGATTCTGCCTGAAATTCACTCAATGGTTGTATATCGCTCATAAATCATCTCCGTTTTAAATCAGATCAATAATCGCAAAATAAGTAGTGACCAGAGAAAACAGGATCACAGCCATCAGTCCGATGCTCATTTTGGAATTCGCAACATGATTTTGCATGACGGTTTTTCTGCGTATCAGGATAAAGATGGGGATTGCCACAGCAGGAAGGATGCATGCCTGGAATGCCTGAGAAAATATCATCATGGCGGGCGGGCGTTCCTTTAAAATCTGGAGCCCGAAACAAAATAGAATTCCGATCAAGCCAAGAATACGAAACAGTGGTGATTTTATGTCCCTTGGTCTGTCCGTATAATCACAGATCAGCCAGGGCGCAATTAGAATAATGGGAAATATTGTCGAGAGTCCCGCTCCAGTAATGCCGATGATCAGGATGAACGCAGCCACTTTGCCGCCAATGGGTTCGAACATGTGAATCATTTCAACTGTATCAGTGAGTTTCAGCCCCATCACATGCAGAGTGCCTGCCGATACGGCCATGATGACGCCACTCAGAAACAGCATCATAGAAGCTGAAACGAGCGCGTCCCTTTTTTCGGTTTTCAAATTGGCAAGGGTCCACCCTTTTTCAGCTACAACCGTACTCCGAATGATGAAGACAGCCGCCGAGCAGGTCGTACCGGCCATAGCTGCCACCAGTTGAAAGGCTCCCGGCCGGTTCGGGATAGTCGGCACCAATCCTGTGACGAGGCTGGAGAAACTGGGTTTGACCATAAAAAAGACGACGACAAAACAGAGTCCCATGGCAATCACAAAAAAGGTGAGGATTTTCTCGAACCTGAGATAGTGGCCATACCAGAGAAGCAGATACAACAGGACAACGAGCACGGCAGTGATCCAGAACGTGCTGAAACCTGAACCACCGAAAAGCAAACGGGATCCCTCCTGCAGGAGATCTGCCACAATGCCCATCACACCCATGAGCGCCAGCAGCTCACCAATGATTAGCGCGATCAGAATATAGATGGATAAAACTTTCCCGAACCGAAACTGTATTTTGATATTGTACAGTGCGGTTTTTCCAGTTACGAGAGTAACCTGCCCGTATGCCACCATGAGTACGTAGGTAAAAATGCAAGAAAGGAGGAGTGCCCAGAATAACGTCATGCCGTATTCAGCACCGGATTTGGCCATGGTCGTCACGCTCCCAGTACCGATGTTGTATCCGATGAGAAAAAGTCCGGGGCCAACCGCGCTCAATGAAAGTAGTAATTTTTTCATGTAAGCATTACCAATTACTTAGAATGAGAGGGATTATTGGTTCCTGGAATAGACCTGCTTGCCCGCCAGGATAGTTTTCAGAATTTCTACTTTAGTATCTGTAATCGTGAACAAGACAAGGTCCGCTCTCTTGCCCGGAAGAATTTCTCCCCGGTCATGAAGTTTAAAAACCTTTGACTGGTTTTTCGCGGTCATGTGAATTGCTTCAGCCAGAGAGCATTGTGTGAACTTCATCATATTACCAATACCCACATGAAGCGGCAAAGCCGCACCTGCGAGGACATTTTGTTCTGGATATTTGATCATGCCTTCTGAAGTCATAACCACCTTTTTTCCGTCCCAAACATAATCTCCAGGCGGCATACCCGCAAGTTTAGTCACATCCGAAATGATCATCAGCCTCTCAGGTCCTTTGGCTTTGTAAAAGGTCAAGACCTCTTCCGGCCGCAGGTGATGGCCATCCACAATAAGTGTGGCTGAAAGCCGGTCTTCTGCAAGCTGTTGCCAGAGGGGATTGTTATGCCGGTGAATCATGTTGGCGCAACCGTTTCCGAGGTGAGTTACGACGGTCGCACCGGCATCCGCTGCCTCTCTGATGTTTTCAGCAGATCCGTTGTGATGAGCCAGCGCAACCACAATTCCATCCTCAGCACATCGGTGGATAATATCAAGATTCCCTTCGATTTCCGGGGCCAGTCCAACCTTGATGATTGTTCCATCGGCCGCATTGATATATTCTTCGAATTCGTGGACATCTGGCGATCTCACCCACTCTTTATTGTGTGCTCCCCGAAATCCGTCAACAGGGGAAATGTAGGGTCCCTCCAGAAAAATCCCTGGAATGGATTGTCCGATTTCTGGATCTTGCATTGCTTCCGCTATGACATAGCAATTGGCCTTAGTGATTTCATGACTTCTCGATATTATAGTCGGAAAATAACTGGTCACACCCACTTTCCACAGTCCCTTGGTTATCTTACGGATATTATCCACAGTCAGGTTTTCTTCACTGAAGCTCACAGATGCATATCCATTGACCTGCACATCGATGAAGCCAGGAGCAATATATATTTCAGATGACTTTTGCTCTCTTGAATCTCTATCACGTACGACTCTATAGATCAATCCATTTTTTATCTCGATAGTCACTGGGGTCTGATCAAGATAAAACAGGCCTTGGACTTGAGTCATTTTTTCTCCTGCAAACAAAACCTTCTGTACAATGAAAAATATTGCTACCATAACAATGATATGAAGAATGTCCCTACATTTTCTTGTCATGGATGTCCCCTTCCCATGTAGATTTTAAATCTTAATATATTCCCATTTCTGAGATTTTACGGATTTCTCCAATGCCTCTAAAACTGCCACACAGTTCAATATGCTTTGATGGCTTCGGGGTTCTTTTCCCGTGCGAAATAGTTCGACCATATCCTGGTAATGCTTGGGTGGATTACTCTCCTGAACACGGGATTCCAGCCGTTTCTCACCCGCGTCTGTGAGTAGAACTACACTCCTTTCTCTAGCCTTTGTGAAAATGAGGGTGGCATAATAGCCGGATGAAAATACAACTCCGGCCGTGGCATGATTTCCATGACGCGTCACCTTGACCGCTTCAATATCCTCGCCGAAAACAACCATCAGCGGTTGAACAATGTGAACACCATAAAAGAAAATACCGCCGTACTTGGATGCAATGTCGGCCGGGCCGTACCAGAGGATGTGTTCGATATTTCCTGTTGAGGGAATCTGGGCTTTCATATCAAATGTGGCCTCTGACTGAGCAATCGAACTGAAAGATGTAACAGGCGTACCCAATTCCCTCGCAATTTTAAAGAATTCTTTTCCTTCTTCCACACGATAACAAAAGGGCTTATCCACAAAAGTCGGGATGCCCACTTTTACAAAGGGGAGAGCAGCCTTCAAATGATATTTCGCATGCCGATGATCGACAATGAGTGCATCAATCTTTCCCATCATTTCTGCAGGATCTTTTACAATATTTGGAATGGCACCTTTCTCAGCGGAATTCTTAGCAAATTCATCCGTTTCACCCCATACATAAAGAACTTCAATACCGGGATACTTTTTCTCTACATTAAATAGTCGTCCCAATCCAGCCGTATGAGAATTTTCCGCACCGATGATGCCGATACGTATGTTCTTTTTGTCTGTTCGGTCTTGTTCCGGGAGCTTGGCATTTGAAAGGCCTGCGGATGCCATAGCTGTATAGAGTGCTGCAGTGCCTGCATCCTTGATAAATGCTCTTCTTGTTTTCATTTGCCCTTTCCTTATATGATATCAGGTAAATTATAGGGTGCTCTGTAAATTTTAGTCAGGTAACTGTCCGCTTCTTCATCATTGACGAATTGTTCCTCATTAGGATTAAATTCAAGAGTTCTTTTTAATCGGCAGGCAATGTTGCCAAGATGACTCAGGGACGAGGACAGATGCCCTTCCAGAATATCTGCATTCAGATCTTGCCATCTCTCTGATCTAACACAATCAATAAAGTTTTTAAAATGGTTATAATTGGGATCCGGATTTTCAGCATTCTCATTTGAAAACATCGGTCCCAATTCTTCCTGATAGGAGGAAAAACCGCTGGTTTTTAGATTAATATCCGCATATCGAACCATACTTTTACCATCATCTTCACTTAGGATATTCATCCATCCCTTTGAACCAAAAATGAGATTCCCGATCCGAGTGTCTGCTTCGGCATTTGTTGCCAGCCCCCGGACCTCGAATTGCAAAATGGATCCGTCCTCGTATTCATATGATATATGTTGAACGTTCGGTGTTTCCTGGTCGGAATCCCATATGAAATAATCGCCAATACTCTGAATCCTTACCGGATGAGTTTGTTTATTCAATGCCCATCGTGCAATATCTGCCTGGTGTGGTCCTTGATTTCCTAAATCTCCGTTTCCTGTATCCCAGAACCAATGCCACTTATAATGAAATCTGTTTTCATTAAAGGGTCGATAGGGTGCCGGTCCCAAAAAGATATCCCAATTGACACCTTCAGGGATTTCACTATCACTTGTATGACCGATACTTGCCCGTTGTTTAAAACAGAGTCCTTTGGCCATATAAATATCTCCCAATCCGCCTTCTCTCATAAAATGAAAGGCGGCGTTCACGGCTTCGCTGCTTCTGCTCTGAGTACCCGTTTGAACAACACGATTATATTTCCTGGCAGCCTCCACCATTTTCCTTCCTTCTACAATGGTGTGCGAGACTGGCTTTTCTACATATACATCTTTTCCAGCCTGGCATGCCCAAATTGTCTGCAATGCATGCCAGTGATTGGGAGTGACAATCGAGACAGCATCAACGTTTTTCTTTTCAAGAATTTTGCGATATTCTGTTTCAGATTCCGGTTTATGACCCGTTATTTCTTCAACATCTGCAACAGCTTCAGCGAGCAAGTTTTCATCGATATCACATAGAGCTGCAATTTTTACATTAGGAATTCTTGCCAGAGTCTTATAGTGATCCTTGCCTCTGTTTCTGATGCCGATGACAGCGACATTCACCGTTTCATTGGGACTGTTTTTGGCATAACTTTTTGTATGGATTGGTGCAGAGGCCAGCACACCTGCAGCTGCCACTGTGGATGTCTTTAAAAACTCTCTGCGATTACTTTTCATGATGATCTCCAATGTTACTTTAATTGATATGGAATTATCGATCTCTTGAAAATGAATTATTTCAAAGCGATTTTAAATATCCTTCCTTCTTCTTTTATATTTGGTAATGGTCCATAAAAACTGCGTTAAATGTATTGCCACAGCAAAATAAGAGAAACGTTATCTATAGTCAAACATTTTTTTCACCTTTAAATTTTACTTTATAAATTTCAAGGTATCATTTAAAGAGATCAACGGATAAAACATCCGTGTGTCTGTTTATAAACCCAATAAAAACAATAAAAATTACCATCTTTCAGAT
>JABMRT010000147.1 GCA_013202295.1 Candidatus Zhuqueibacterota bacterium | reverse complement strand
GGATTCGGATAGTTCTGTTCCAGTTCGAACCCTGAGACTGTCTGACCTTTTGAATCCACTGCAGAAGTTTCAGGAATGTACCACGTAGGATCAGATATTGCATCTGGACCGCCTGCTGAGTTTACCGGAGTAAGCTCAAGTTTTCCATCAGCCAAGAATGTAGCAGTACCAAGCAGCTGTGCATTACTCCAAACAGCATCCTGCATACCGGCAGACCATTGAATAACTTCTGTCCGTGCACTTTCATCATTGTCCATAACGTTAATCGCAAGGCCGAAGATTCCATCCACTGCCACATCAACTACTTTAGACAGATCTGTAGGTGTTTGGGCATCCCAGGGAATTCGGAATTCCAGATTATATCCGTAACGACCATCTGTTATATCCACTTCTTTTCTTGCGTAGTCTTCGCCTTCGACAGGTACCCAGGCGGGGTCAAGACCGCTTTCACTGCCACCCAGATTGTCTACGCCTAAAGGCTCATCGGCTTCATCCTCTCCCCATGAACTTAGGCGCCATCCAACACCCCCTGTCGCGACCTCCATTAACGGATCCGGATCCATCTTCAACTCAACGGCATCATTTTGGTAATTAGTTGCATTGTTCACGAGAATGAGATCATCGGTGATTTCCCCATAGAAATAGAGGTAATCATCATCCCAACCCAACCAGCAGTATGCGGAAAGATCTTCATCATCGTCTGGATAAACCGGTGCTGCACCCTCAATGGCTGCTAAATAGGGAATAAAAATATACCCGTCATCAGGACCAGTCAGGGTAGCCCAGTAATCATCCTTCTCTGCATCAATCACGATTCCCAATTGGGCAAATACTGAATTGCTCAGAATGAGCAGGGAAATTAAAACCCACATTAACTTTTTCATTTCACTTCCTCCACTTTGTAAGAATGTTTGATTTAGTTGTACATCTCAAATAATGTTTCGACTGGCCTCCCTCCTTTAACAATATTTAATTATAGATAAAATATCAAAAAGCCAAGAGTTAATCAGCCATAAAGCTGGCTATAAATCCTTCTGATTAAAGGAAAGAAAATTAATTTAAGTTAAGCGCTTAAATTATGGTAGAAATATATACATTCTTTTTTGTGAATGTCAAGCATTTTTTTCAATTTATACCATAGTATTATAAAATAAAATCACTGAAATTATGCAGATTGACGAATAATGAGCTCTAACTTGAATTTCTTGATTTCAACAGCTTTATCGGGATCCTTGATTCGTGAAATAAGCATGTCAACCGCTGCGTCGGCCATGGCATCAAGCGGTTGGCGAATCGTCGTCAATTTGGGATTGAGATAGGATGCGAACCACAGATCATCGAATCCGATGATGACCATATCAGCGGGTATGGAGTATCCAAGCTCTGTGAGTCTGGACATGAGTCCCGACGCCACATAGTCACCGGCAATCACAAATATGGCTGTGGGTTTCTCTGATAAATTGTGAAAGTAATCCGCAGCTTTTGCGCCATTATCCGGTGTAAACAATTCTGCATGAAACTCATGCGCAGGTTTAAGTTGAAGACCTGCATCTGCTAAGGTATCTGAGACACTTTTCAGTCGTACCTGCAGAACGTTTGAGGGTGAATTGCATACGACAACCCCTATGTTACGATGTCCCTTATTAACAAGATACTTAACAGCCATTTGAGTGGCATCATAATTATTTATATCCACGCAATCAATCCAACTCAATTCATTTTCAAAAACGACCATTGGCAGCTTTAATGAACCAACCACATCATGGTCTCGCTCACTCAAATTAAAAGCCCTATGGATGATTCCATCAACGCGTCTCTCGCGACTGAGTTGATGATAAAGATCTTTATGCCAGTCCCAGTCTGGATTATCCAACGACTCATACAAAACAAATTTATAATCGGTTTCTTGTATTTTTTTAAGAATGGATTTGACTGTTGCTGCGTTAAACGGCTCTGCCATATCAGAAATGATCAGACCGATGGTATTTGTTTTTGCACTTGCCAAACTTCTTGCAGATGCGTTCGGCACATAATTAAGTTCTTTCGCGATTGCCTTGATTTTTTCTTTGGTCGCGGTACTGATACGCGGATTATCATTCAACGCCATGGATACGGTAGCAGCGGTCACATTAGCCACTTTTGCTATATCATTAATTGTCACTTTTTCCATCATGAGCCTTTTGGGTTAAGCGGTTAACTAAAACTACAAAAAATATTCATCCGATACAAGGAATGATTTCATTTGATAGAAATTCATCAATACATATACTAATAGTCTATATTACAATTTAGTGCAAGAAAAACAAGCCGAGAAAAGGAATAGTGATGAAGTTTGCTCCACGTCATCACAATCATCTTTCTTTAAGGATGTTCATAATCCACTACACCAGCGAAACCCTGCATTATCGTTTAACTGATATAAACAATACCGGCGGCGACCCGAATGAAAACACTCCATGAAAGACGACAGAACATGTATGATGTGTATATTGGAAAAATGAAATTGATTTATTGCACAATGCAATAAGTGAGTGGACAAATCCCCAAGATATTTATTGAATAAAAATGTAATGGGTTTTACACTACTGTAACATTGAGCCTTCCCATCTATCACCTGATGCATATATAGCAGACTTATTGGAAATAACATAAGGCATATATTCCAATCCTTCAATATCATTCTTTTCGAATCAACCAGCTTAAATCTTAGCACCACTCATTTCAAACTGGATAATTAATCATGGCTTGTCATTTGCCTATAGCCCTCATTGATTGAATAGGAAAGCAGCGGCCATGCAAACTATTGGTCAAACAGGAAAGGAGGTGCTCTCATGTCGAAAATCACTGTGCTAAAGAATACATATCTTACCCTCTGGATTCACCCGGAGAAAAAGATCGTACACCACAGATTCAACAAATTCACTCATGGAGATGCGTTCAGAAACGGAATGGATGCGGGACTTGAAGTCTTAAAAAAGTACGAGGCCACAAAATGGCTGTCAGACGATCGCCAGAACAGCGCTCTGCCCAGGGAGGATATAGAATGGTCCAGAACTGTCTGGGGTCCTGCTGCTATCAAGGCCGGCTGGAAACACTGGGCGATTGTACAGCCCAGAAATATTGTGGGTCAGATGAATATAATAAAGTGCATTGAGCTTTATACAAAAATGGGTGTTAATGTAAAAGCGTTCAGCGATCCTGATGAAGCGCTAGAGTGGCTTGAGCAGCAGTAAAATCCATCAAATTATTTACACGATGATGACTGCCTTATTTGCTTCCTGCATGTATTGCTATAGCTCCAAGTAACATCTTTGATATTTCCACAGTTTTAAAACCCGCTTGAATTAGGATATTGGACAATTCCTCTGCCGTGTAAAATCGGGGAATCGTTCTTGCGAGATATGCGTATCCTACGTTGGAACCGGATATCCTGTAACCAAGTTGCTGTACAAGTGCACGGATATAAAAGTGAAATATTTTTTGAATCAACGGATTCCTCGGTTGACTGGTTTCAAGATTTACAAACCAACCACCCGGTATTAGAACACGATGAAACTCCATAAATGTCTGGATGAGAATTTCATGATTTAAATTCAGATTTCTTGTGGCAAATGAAATCGTGATGAGATCAAATGATCGATCCGGAAATGGAAGCTTCCTTGCATCTGCTTGTGAGAAATGGATATTCCCTGCATCTGTTTTTCGAACGGCCTCCTGAAGCATGGGTAAAGTGAAATCCACTGCAAACACGTATTTATTTTCGGACGCCTGTTGGGACAGATACACCGCAGTCTCTCCTGTACCAGTGCACACATCCAGCCATCGGGAACCACCCTTTTTAATTGCATATTGGACAACCTTTTTCCGCCACAGGATATCCAATCCGAAGGTCAGCAGATGATTCACCCGCTCATATGTTTTGGGCACTTGCGAAAATATCCGTTGAATCGATTTATTTCGTGACATAGCGATCTATTTTATATAAACGAGGCGAAAGAAGCAAAGTGAAATATGTAAAAATTAGTTACTTTAATTCCTTTGAATGATATTTGAGGATTCGGCCTACCGGAAACCAACTTCATGATGAGGGATTCAAACTCCTCTCACGAACCCGCTCCCAAATCGACCGGATCGTTACTGATATCGGACCATCCGTGTATTCGATGATGGATTGCCCCCGCACCTGCGCCTCGGTAATTTGCCGGTCATACGGGATCATACCCAAAATATCCGATTCGTTTTGTTCGGAGAGGATGCGAATTTCTTCGGACTTTTCCGGATTCAAATCTGATTTATTGACAATCACCCCGGATGGGATTCGAAAAAACCGGATTACATCCAGCACGCGTTTCAAATCGTGAACACCTGACACTGTCGGTTCTGTGACCACCAAGGCATAATCCGCGCCCGTTAAGGATGCGATTACAGGGCAGCCTGTGCCCGGCGAACCATCAATCAGCGATTCCTTGAGCCCTGCTTGCTCGGCCATGATGTCCTTGTTGGTGCGCACGCGGGTCACCAGTTTGCCGGAGTTTTCTTCGGCTACGCCCAGTTTGGCGTGACTCATGGGGCCGAACCGGGTATCAGACATGTACCATTCGCCATTGATCGCGAGTGTGCTTTGAACCGCGTCATCCTGGCAGACAATCGAACAGACACCGCATCCCTCACAGGACAAAGCATCTACTTCATAATGGATTCGATCCCCAATCTGTTTGGGATGGATAGCGTCAAACCGGCAATGCTCCGCGCATTCACCGCATCCGGTACATTTGTCGGGATCGATGGACGCGAGTACGCCGCCACTGAACCACCCTCTCTCTCGAATCTCAGGTTTCAGGATCAAGTGCAGATCCGCTGCATCTACATCACAGTCAGCAATGGCCAGGCTTTTTTCCAAGGCGCAAAAACTGGCCGCAAGCGAGGTCTTGCCCGTCCCGCCCTTGCCGCTGATCACCACCACTTCATGGGTCTTCGGAGCTTTGGTCATGTTTTCTTTTGGAGGCTCAACCGGCTGGAGTTGCTCTGGTTTTTGAGGTTTTGGAGTTTGTGTCTTGCGGGCAGGGATTGATCCTGGATTCTGAGCCCGCTGGATAATCGCATCTGCCAGCTTTTGAAAGAGGGGCCGGTATTCGGGCAGCTCATCAACCGCCAGATTGCCGACCGAGTAACATTCAGCGATTTTTCGGTCATTCGGGATCTCACCAAGAATCTCCAAACCGGCCTCCTCGCAGTACGTCTTCAAATCGCTGTTCATGTAATCGGCGCGGTTCACCACCACGACCGGTTCCTGGTTCAGCTCCCGGCACATATCCACTGCGAGTTTAAGATCATGAACACCGAAGGGGGTGGGGTCCGTAACGAGTACACACAAATCTGCGTCTTTCACAGTCTCCACAACCGGGCAGGCTGTGCCCGGCGAAGAATCGAGAATATTGATTCCATCGGATGCACACTGCTTGACCTTTTTAATCACACGTGGAGACATGCCGCCTTCACCGGTTTTAAGCAGTCCGTAATGAAAATCAATAGAACCGCTCTTGCCATGCTTCAGTTTTCCGATTTCCCGGTCCTTCTCAATGATTGCTCCGGTTGGACAAACCAAAGTACATGCGCCACATATGTGACACATATTCTGAAAAATTAGAATCTTTTCCTTAATCAACGCGAGTGCATTATATTGACACGCATTCACGCATTTACCGCAAGCGATGCATTTATCCGGATCAACCTCCATAGGCGAAAGCAGGGTAATGGTTTCCTCGGCATGGATTTCAGGTTTCAGAAAGAGATGACCGTTCGGCTCTTCTACATCACAATCCAAATACCGTATCGGATGACCGCACCGTTCCAGTGTGCGCGCAATATTGGTGGATATAAACGTTTTTCCGGTTCCGCCTTTTCCACTGGAGATGGCTATTTTTAAATTCATTCTGGGATCCTTTTTATTTTATGCCTAAAGCAGTTTCTCGGAACCGGAATAGACTTCTTCCGCCTTCAATGCAACCGCCGCATGACCTGGATGCTCGGCTGGATTCCATTGTTTCATATCCTCGAAAAGAAGACCTTCTTTATGATATTCAATGCTTCCCTTGATCTGAAAAGATTTGCCTTCGGAAGTGATGAAAAGGAGTGAACCTTTACTTCCTGATTGAACATTCTTTCTTGTCTTGTCAAAGTAATTATCGGCAATCACGATTGTTTCTTCATTGGCCTTACTGACACACGTTGCATAAATAGCATTCGGTACACCTTTCTTATTTACAGTCGTAAATACGATAGGGCCCTCTTTATCATCCCAGGCTTTACTGACACTCTCTGGTATTTTGGACATTTTTTCTCCTTAGGCATAAATTACGTTACTCTTTAATTGCTTACGTTTTGGAATGAAAGTAACTGCAGGATTCACGGATTCACCATCCAGTCATCATAGAACTGTTTTACATGGTCGTAATTAAAATCCTGATCTATCCGTACACCTTCTACATCCTTTTGTTTAAAGGAATAGCGATGATTTGCACAGTAACTAAAAAGGATATCTCTGGCTTCAGTCAATTGTTTAAACTGAGTCTCTCCCCTTTTCTTGTCTGCATCCTCAAGTTTGTCAGGATGACACTCAGATGCGAGTCTGCGATACGCGCTTTTTATTTCCTCCAGAGTGGCAGAATCCAACAGCCCGAGTGTCTTTCTCGCTGCATCAATTTTTTCAAAATTAGCCATAGGTAATCCTCGCTCTATGAATTGGAAGGATCAAACTCCCGATCCAGTATAGCTACAATTTGTTCCATGCCCTGAATACTGGTCGTGGCTTCCACGACTTGCCCATTTTTAAAATAAACAGTAAAGGGCAAACCCATAAATGAAGCACATTCCGGGAGTTGTTTGATAAAATCCGCAACCGGGATATCAAATTCCAGATCCCGAAAAGTCACATGGGAATATTTAGGCTGTAATCCTTCCATCGCCTTATAAACCGGAATGCACATGGGTCCCATTCGACCGCAACATATCATTACATTCTCATTTGCTTCAAGCACTTCTTTAATCTCTGCTTCGGTTTCCAGATGGTTCAGATTTGTGTTTAGCATAATTTTGCTCCCTTTTTAAAATTTTCATTTATAAGGTAATATCTATGCCTGCTTGGATCTCAATACACTGTTTTCCAAATATCTCACGAAAAATCATTTTGGCATTTTCCCCGGTGCAATGCGTTGGTCCGACATTCTCGACACCCAACTCCTCCATCGATTTAACAATGGATTTCATTGTCTTTGGCTCTTTTTTCATCAGATGAAATCCGCCCAGAATCAAATGAATGGTTTCATTGGGAAACTTCTCTTTTCCATTTTTTACCATCCTCGTCTTCCCAATCCCCATCCACGGCCGCAACCGAAGCCAAATCCGAAAAACCTGCGGCCACCCCGCAATGGCATAGGATAGGTGAGATAATAACCCGATGCTCCATAAGATGTGGGTAAACCACCTCCCACGTAAGGGTTCCACCCTCTTAGTCCCAGTTGTACACTGTAGGGGGTCATGTAACCAGGTACAGGATAGCCAGCGCAATAGCCAGCTGCTCTTCCTGTCATGGGTCCCATTCCTGCAGGACCTGTTCCGTCTCCTAATGGCATGATCTGCCTCCTTTCTTTTTCACCATGATGATAGAGTCTCAAAAATGTTTTATCTTATTTTCATATTCGGGAAAATACTTTTTGATAATCTTTAAATTAAATTCAGAAAGTATAGATTCCTTGGATTCTCTTTGTAGTAAAAACACAAGGGACATTCTGACCAGTTCTTCTTTGGATATTTTTTTGTCTGTTAAATTCTGATAGTATCCATCATCCAAAATAACCGTATGTTTCGAACGACCATTTTGTTCTTCTATTGTGATCAGGAATTCCTGCTTATTTTTCTTTTGTTTCCAAATATTTTTCAACTGCTTCTTTAACTGTTTCTGCGGTCTGTGTTACAATCGTAATGCCCGCAGCCTGCAGCGTTTGCTGGGCATTGCCACCCACATTTCCTGTAATCAAAACTTGGGCACCATGTTCGGCAATTTTTCGAGCTGCTGCTGTCCCGGCGCCACCCATCACATCAATATTCGGATTCATGACTGCATTAAATCTCATGGTTTCAGAATCGACAATGATAAAATATTTGCATCGCCCGAATCGTTCGTCCATTTGGGCATGTATTGAACCACCCTTTGCTGACACTGCTATTTTCATTTTAATTTCCTTTCTAATTTGTTTGTCCGAGTCATTCTTGTAAATTTATACGCCAAGCATTATTATTTTTCTTTTTGACTTCTATCATTTTTTAACTTCTTGATGACACCAGTTAATACTTCTTGTATATTCCCTTTTCTAAAAAAGAGTTTCATTCCTTTTTCTTCCAGTCTTTTTATCCCTTTTTTGCCGATGTGTGCAGATATAATGATTGAACAATCGCGAATCGTTTCATATACATCCAACGTCTTTAAATGCTGCATTGTGCTTTGATAAGGATTAGTTCTTTTCTCAATGAGTTTAAATTGCGCTCCATTTTCAATTTCATAAATAAACATATCTTTTGCCATTCCCAACATCTTCGGAAATATATTTATTCCGTCATTCGTTGGAACAGCGATTCTTACGCTGTTTTCTTTATTAACATTTAACTTTTTGGCTTTCAATAATCTGACATAATTTTTAAAAAAGAAGAACTCTTCAAAGCCGGAAAAATGATAACCTGTCAGTATCCGCTTCCAATCTCTTTCGATAAAATCAAAAGCATATTTACATTCAATGTTTTTAAAAATAAAGTGAAACAAAGACGGCATCGCATTCATGTTAAATTCTGCAAAATCTAGCATGAAAAATGCACCGCCGGGTTTTAAATGTTTGGAAACATTTTCAAGTACTGTTTGACGTACTTGATGCGGGAAGCCGTGAATCACAAAGCTTATAAATATTTTATCAAATTTTTCTGATATATCAAATGGCTGATCAATTCTTTGCCGGATAAATTCTACATTCTGATGTTGAGTACATTTTTTTCTGAATTGTTTCTCCATAATCGAAGAGACATCCATGCCTGTTATTTTTCCGTCTCCATTTAGATATTTTGCCATAACGCAGGCATTGCGCCCCGTACCACACCCTAAATCTAAAATTTTATCTCCATCCTGAATATTCATTGCCTTAATCGCCTTTCGGATAAATCCGCAATAGAGACCAAGTGATGCAATGTTCATGACTTTGTCATAATTTCCTGCTGAAAAAGAATTTAGTTCAACCCCCGATTCAGGATATATTTTGTCTGATTTCAATTTCATTTTTTACAATCCAGTTTATGGATAAAATAAAATGACAACGAAACAAGCATGATGTATAGGATGAAAAAAAGTGTAAAGTCAAATTTAGTGATGATCCAGCCGCCTAAAAATGGAAAAATAACCGGGAGAATGCTGCCCGCTCCGGATAGTCCGGTGTATAATGCCCTGTTCTCATTCGTGGTTACTTCCAATAATATGCCATTCATCGAAATATCATGAATGGTAAAAACGATACCGCCAGCCAGAAAAATATATGGGAAAAGCAGGGAGCCTGGAAACACTAAAATAAACAGAGGAATCAAGGTGGCAAGTATGGAAGCCATGACCAACATATTCTGGTATTTTACTTTATGGGAATAATAATACAATATAATGCCTGTCAGAACGCCGCCAATGACTTTTAAAAGTAGAAAATTGCCAATATCATGGCTGCCAGCAGCAAACATTTTCTTAGCATAAAGGATTAAAAATGGCATTAAAACAATACAGATTCCCTGAGTATTTTTTAGCAATATATAATGTTTCAATTTTTCATTGGTGCGAATTTCTTTTTGAATACGTTGTATGAATTTCAGCAATCCATCAATTTTTAAATTGGATGTCCGAATCTCCTTTGTTTTCCAGAACCCCATAGACGCAATGCCAAGAACTGCGGCAGCGATAAAAAACATTGAAGAATAATTCATTGGATATTCGGTAGTAGTCAGCACTCTTTTTGCGAGTAAGGCAGAAAGCAAAACAGCCAAACTGGAAATGATCTGTTTCAGGGAAAAGAAAGCCTTCCTCTTTTCTTCCAATACAGATTTACCCAGAATATCAACATAACTGATGTTTGCAAACGCGCCGCTAAATGAAAATAGAGAAACCAGAATAAAGATAGACCAGACGATGAAACATACGGTGACATGAGATGAAAAATAGAACAACAGAGCCATTCCACCAAGCGCAACGATTCGAACGTTAATTCCGCCTAACAAGTAACCTTTTTTTAAAGACTGATTATTCAAAAACGGGGCAAAAAATAATTGCCCAAATCTTGCTCCACCCAACATAATGGCTGTGAGTATGCCAACCTGAAACGCACTGCCGCCCGCATCAACCATCATGGCCGGCATAATGGTATCCACATCCATGAAATTCTTGGCCAACGCAAGAAAGACCGCGTGCCATAAAAAAGCGTAATAATTGTGTTTTGATGTCTGCTTATTTAATTCCATTGTATAAATTTATTTCACATTATTATTCAGAAGGAGATTCACTTCTTTCTGAATGACTTTGTAAACTTTTTCTTCCAAATCCTTAACAGGTAATTTCTTTTTCTTTCTGATACCCAGAATTGAAGTTAACTCAAGATAACGGTGGACCGGCATTTTTTCTCTCTCGAAAAGTTTTTTACCGCATTGAGCAGCAAAGGCATCGATCAAAATCCGTTTCTCTGAATTTTTTACAATCTCATTAAACTTCCATGGCACGATCACGGCAGGAAAACATCCGATTTTCACTTCATCCGGATTTTCTTCCCATATCCTAATACAGGCCTTGGATGCAGCAACACCGGTTGCGCATCCACCATAACAGATGAAAATTAAAAGTCTATAACGCACGCTTTACCCACTAAAGATTAACTATCTTCCAACTTCTCAAGTTCTTTTAATGTTCTTTCTGTAATAATTTTTTGACTATTGAAATGTTTTCTCATTCTCTTTAAGCACTTACCTTTTTCTTTAACATCGCCGAGATACTGTGCGCAAAGCTCCATGTATTTCTTAGTCATCTCTACGTTTGCATCTATCATATTTGGGATTTTCTCGCTGTCATGTCTCACTGAATCCTGTGGACACACATCGTGGCAAATGCCGCAGCGAATACATTCAGCCATATTGATTTCAGCTTTTTCAATTTTCATTGAAATCTTATCTACCGGACACTCGTTTACACAAATTCCGCAACCCGTACAACTTTTTCCATCAATCCAAGGCATTCCGAAAACCTCCTTATACTACGCGATTAAAATGCACGACGCTGCCTCGTCCATCCTCGAAACCAGAGAACCGCGCAAAAAATACTCGTGCCGAGATTATTTGGATTTGATTTATCACTCATCAACCCCCATGTGCTTGTGTTATTATCGGCTGAAGTCTTATCTCACAAATTACATGTCGGGCACACACCACTCTCACATGAAGAACTTTTATCAGAAGATGATGAGAAAGGAGAAAATACCTTCTTAGGCTTTGGGTGACCGCATTTGGGACAACAAATATCCTCATCACCCGAATCTACGCGACGCAGTAGTTCAAATTTCTCTCCGCACTTTATACACAAATACTCATAAATTGGCATCTGTTTCACCTCTCTTTCATTATTACTGGTTCATTTTCGTTCTTTAACAAACAAAAGCGGAAACACAATATCACTCACGCAACAGGGTATCCAGACGGCAACAAATAAAAACAGAAAGACCACCAGATAGGAAATCCAGTTTAATCCAGCGCTCATGGCCATTAAAATGTGAAACAATGAAGCCCATGTGCTGAATAAAACATAGCCGGCATGAGGAAATTTGGTAGTCGGCTTGAGATACGCAAACAGGACACCGGCAATC
>JABMRT010000146.1 GCA_013202295.1 Candidatus Zhuqueibacterota bacterium | reverse complement strand
TTTGAACTCAATCGGTTTCTGTGCGTGAATGAGTTCATCCACTTCTTTGAGCTGGACGAGCAGCGGTTCGAGTAGATCCAAGGGCCACATGCTTGCCGCGTCACACAATGCGTTCTGACAATCCGGATGTGTCTCTATAAAGATTCCGTCAATCCCTGCAGCCACAGCCGCGCGGGATAAGGAGGGGACAAATTGCGGCGTCCCGCCCCGCGGATCGGAACTCGAAATCCCGTACACGCGAATCGCATGCGTAGGGTCAAAAATGACAGGATATCCGTGCCCTCGCATAATCTGAAAAGACCGCATATCCACCACAAGATTATGATAGCCGAAAGAAGTACCTCTGTCAGTTAAAAGGATCTGATGGTTCCCCTCTCCCTCAATCTTGCCCACAATATGCTTCACATCATGGGGATCCAGGAACTGCGCCTTCTTCACATTGATCGGCTTGCCGGTTTTCGCCGCCGCCAGGGTCAATCCGGTTTGCATGGAGAGGTAAGCGGGAATTTGGATAATATCCAGCACTTCACCCGCTGCCGCCGCGTCATGCTGATCATGAATATCCGAAATCACAGGCACGCCAAATGTATCCTTCACTTTCTGAAGGATCTCCATCCCTTTGTCCAGACCCACACCCTGATACGATTTTGCGCTGGATCGATTGTCCTTGATGTAAGAGGATTTAAAGATGAAAGGCACGTTGAGCCGCTGCGCAATTTTCTGGATCGCTTCAGCAGTTTGAAGCACGACAGTTTCGGATTCGATCACACAGGGCCCGGCGATCAATGCAAGCGGATTGCCGTCACCGATTGAAAAATCTTGAATTTGAACAGAACGCATCAGTTGCCTTTCTTGTCACTTTGATAATCCAGAGCCGCTTTCACAAACGAACGGAAAAGCGGGTGAACCTTTAACGCTCTTGATTTAAGCTCGGGATGGAACTGACACCCCACAAACCAGCGTTTCTCCGGCAATTCGATCATTTCAACCAGTTTATTGTCCGGGGAGATTCCGCTGAACACCATGCCGTGACTTTCAAGAGCATTGCGATATTTATTATTCACTTCAAAACGATGTCTGTGCCGCTCCGAAATGCGCACGCGTCCGTAAATCTTCGCAGCCCGGCTTCCTTTCTCCAACACACAGGGATAAGCGCCGAGACGCATGGTAGCGCCCTTGCGCTTAAGGTTCACCTGATCGGGTATAAAATCAATGACCGGATGACGAAGCTTCTGCGCAAATTCACGGCTGTTCGCGGATCGCAGACCGCATAAGGACCGGGCATATTCGATCACAGCACATTGCAAGCCAAGACAAATCCCGAAGAAAGGGATGTCGTTTTCACGCGCGTATTTCACAGCCTGAATCTTTCCTTCAATTCCGCGCTCACCGAATCCGCCGGGAATTAGCAATCCTGAAACATCTGAAAGAACAGCTGCTGCACCTTTCTCTTCAATATCCTCGGATGCAACCCAGACCAGTTCAACCTTGGCATCATTCTCAACGCCTGCATGCACGAAGGATTCCATAATACTTTTATAGGCGTCGCGTAACTCAATGTATTTGCCTGCGATTGCGATGCGAACTGTGGCTTTCGGATTCGCGATTTTCTTTACAAATGCCTTCCAGGCTGCAAGATCATGTCCTTTTGTTTTGAGATTCAACCGCTTGATGACAAGATCGGTAAGCCCCTCTTTTTCAAGAGCAAGCGGCACTTCATAAATGGAGCTCGAATCTTTACCCTCGATCACTTCTTCAGGCGAAACATTGCAGAACAGTCCGATCTTCTGACGCGCTTCTTCGGAGATGGAATATTCCGTACGGCAAAGCACCACGTCTGGTTGGATACCAATTTCGCGCAATTTCATCACACTGTGCTGCGTGGGCTTGGTTTTCATCTCGCCGCTGGCACGAATATAAGGAATGAGGGTCAAATGGATGTTCATGACGTTTTCACGTCCGTACTCAAGCCGGAACTGACGAATCGCTTCATAGAAAGGTTGTCCCTCAATATCACCCACCGTACCGCCCACTTCAACAAGCACCACATCCACACCACCCCGGTCACTGACCACTTGCATGAATCTTGCTTTAATTTCTGCAGTAATATGGGGAATTACCTGAACCGTCATCCCGAGATAATCCCCGTTCCGCTCTTTTTCAATCACGGTTCCGTAAATCTGTCCGGTCGTGGTATTGTTTTTCGAACTCATGTTGACATCAAGAAAACGCTCATAATGGCCCAGATCCAGATCGGTTTCTGCGCCATCGTCTGTTACATAAACCTCACCATGCTGATACGGGCTCATGGTTCCAGGATCTACATTCAAATAGGGATCCACTTTCAACATGGATACACGTATACCCCGCGACTTAAGCAGCCGACCCAGAGAGGAAGAGGCAATCCCTTTTCCAAGTGAAGAAACGACACCTCCGGTAATAAAGATAAATTTAGTTTTCGTTTTCGGCTTAGCCAACTACATCTCCTTTCACTTCGGTTGGGTAGGCGTGTATGAGTTTTCGAACACGTTCCAGATCCTCAGGAGTGTCCACACAAATGGGATTATATTTGGTTTGGGCAACTTTGATTTTCGCACCCATGACAAGCGCCCTGAGTTGCTCCAGTTTTTCTGTCATTTCAAGCGGTTCCGGTTCGTGCCGTGCGAATTGTAATAAGAAGGATTTTCGATAGCTGTAGAGTCCGACATGTTTAAAATACGGGCCTTCATTCAGCCAATCTCCAATATCCTGCGTATCACGCTGATACGGGATGGGGCTGCGGGAGAAATACAAGGCATACCCATCTTGATTGAGGACGACCTTCGCTGTGTTTGGATTCGTCAGGTCCTCCACCTTTTTAATCGGCGTAACCAGTGTACCCATATCCGCGTTTGGATCTTCAGCTAATGTATGGATAACCAGATCGATTTCGTCAGGTTCGATCAGGGGTTCATCGCCTTGTATATTGACCACAATATCAGTCTCAATCGTTTGGGCGACGGACGCGATTCGATCCGTTCCGGAGGTGAATGCAGAAGACGTCATGACTGCGTCACCGCCGAATCCCTGAACACATTCCATAATCCGTTGATTATCGGTCGCCACGATTACACGTGAAAGCAAAGTGGATTTTAAGGCACGTTCAGCCACATGTTGAATCATGGGTTTGCCACCAATATCTGCGAGTGGCTTTCCGGGCAGCCGGGATGAATCATATCGCGCGGGAATAATACCAATGGCTTTGATACGTTTGGTCAAGATTCTCCCCGATCCTGACTGATGATCTTGGGAACACGAAAGAATCCGTTGGCCTGAGAAGGCGCGTTCTTCAATGCGTCCTCACGAGGAAGAGACGGCTTGGTTTCATCAGGACGAAGCACCTGTTTTCTTTGCTGTACAGAAAAAGTGGGATCCACATCATCAGTATCAAGCTCGTTCAACTTCTCGACATAGGAGACGATCTCTTCCAAATGAGATCGATACGACTCTTTTTCGGATTCAGTGATCTTAAGTTTCGCCAGCTGTGCAATTTTTTCCACATCCTGATCAGAAATCTTCGCCATATCTTGATCCCGTATCTATTTGGATTCATTCGATATCTGTCAAACAAACAAAACCAATATAAAAGATCACTCAGACATTGTCAACTGAAAAATCTGAATTGGCACACTATTTGTACGGAGAGCCTGCTTTTATTAATTTTTTATAGAGTTATGAAAAGGTTGGACAATAAATTATTCGGTCAAAATGACTGTGTGATTAGAATCATTTTAAGACATCGAATTGATCTACCAAATCGGGGAGCACCTCAAGAACTGCTTGCTTTAAATAATCACGCTCATACACATTAGAATCAACAATCTGCCCATTCCAAACAACCACATCAAGGTCAATCGTTCGAGGGCCATACTTGTTTTCGGTCCGGACACGTTCGAGTTGACCTTCAAGATCATGAAGCCATTCAGTAAGCTTGTTTTTATCCATTTCTGTTTTGATGAGCCATACGCCATTGGTAAAAGGAGACTGATCAGCATAGCCGATCGGTTCGGTTTGTGTGAATCGGGATTCCGCGATCAATTGATGCGTATGAACTAATGCAGTCCTGGCATGCTCAATATTTTTCTCCGGATCAATGTTTGATCCAACGCCGATCACAGCTGTATTTTGATGCGGATTAGGCTTCATAATCAGGAGCGTATCCTTGAAGCAACCACTGAGACAGAATCAGTATAACGCAGCGCATTGGGTTTGTCAACTTCTACTTGAGCAGATTGCACTTTAGGATCTTTAAATAGTATGTTCAGGATGTCATCAGCCATTTTTTCAAGAAGGAACACTTTGGAGTTTTCAACATACTTGATGATCTTCCGCTTTAAGGTTTTATAGTCCACTGTATCTTTAATATCATCGCTTTTCGCGGCGGCGTCACTGTCAAATTCAAACTCGATATTTAAAATGATATCCTGCAGTAAATCGCGTTCCCAATCATTAATACCAATCACCGTGCGCAACCGCAAATTCTTTATACGAATAATCATGATCATATCTCCTTTAGGAGTTTAAATGTTCACCACCATCTACAAAAAGACATTCTCCAGTGACAAAAAGATTATCGAGCAGATATAGAACCGCTTGGATAATGTTGGATGGATCACCGGTCATCTGAAGTGGTGTTTTTTCACCCATGCGCTCAAAATCTTCAGGACTGCTGTCAACCGAGGGTAGGATTAATCCCGGTGCGATACCATTCACTCGGATATGGGGGCCCAGCTCAACCGCAGCCATGCGTGTGAAATCATGAATTGCTTTTTTCGTGAGTGTGTAAATAAAATAAGGAGAACGATCCACCGTTATTTTTGTATCCAGTAAATTAATAATGTGCCCTTGATTGCCGTCTTTTGCAAACGCTTTGGATAACACAATCGGCGCTTTCAAATTAATCTGAATTGTTCGCTCCATAAGTTCAAGGGAGGTTTCTAGTAGTGGGGCGCGCTCAAAAATCGACGCATTATTCACTAGCAAATCACATTGTCCTAATGTATTCTGGACAGATGGGATCAACTCTGAAACCGCCTGCATATCGGAAAGATCACATCGAAACAACACACATTCCACACCCAGTTTTCGGATGTCGGAAGCGGTCTCCTCCGCTGCTTTTTCGGAATTTTGATAATGCAACGCAATATCAAATCCGCGTTCCGCCAAAGCAATGGCGATCGCCTTTCCGATCCGTTTCGCTCCGCCCGTGATCAAAGCAACCTGTTTCATACACTCATCCTGAACTGGTAATAGAGGGAACTGATCCATATGTTGATTATCGCAATTGGATAAAAGTAATTTATAAATGCATCCCTTTAAAGTCAATGCCCGATTCACTCTTCATGGACATCATTAACCGCTTGCCGACATTGGAGGCAATCCATCAATTTATGGTGGATTTTACTGTAATTTTTCGCTATCATAAATCGTTAATATCACTTTTAATCAAGGAGACACACATGAAAATCATTCTTCTCTTAATAACAGTAATGGGATGCGTAATGCTCGCGTGTAGCTTGTTCGAGCCCAATCCATTTTTAGAAGAATGGAACACGCCCTTCGGCACAGCCCCTTTTGACCGTATCAAAAACTCTCATTTTAAACCTGCTCTGATCAAGGGAATGGAAATTCAAAAAGAGGAGATTCAGTCAATCATTGCGAATACTGAAACTCCCAATTTCAAGAACACCATCGAAGCGCTTGAATTCTCCGGGGAAGTTCTTGATAAAACCAACAAGGTTTTTGGCGCAATGAAAGGTGCGAAAACCAACGACGAATTGCAGAAAATATCCAAAGAGATGGCTCCTCTCCTCTCAAAACATTCAGATGATATCCGATTAAATGAAGACTTGTTTAAAAGGATCAAATTTGTTTGGGAGAATAAAGAAGCTGAGAATTTAACGCCAGAACAGACCAAGGTGCTGGAAGAATATTATAAGGATTTTGTTCGGAACGGTGCCAATCTGCCTGAGGATAAAAAACAAATCCTTCGGGAGATTAATGAGGAGTTGTCCTTGCTCTCACTTCAGTTTGGAGAGAATGTGCTGAAGGAAGTGAATGGGTTTGAGATGGTTTTGGAAGATGAAACGGATCTCGCAGGTCTGACTGACGCGGTCCTTCAGGCAGCAGCAGAGACTGCGAAAGAAAAAGGATACGAGGGGAAATGGGTCTTCACGATCCAGAAACCCAGCCTGATTCCCTTCCTTCAGTATTCGGATAACCGGGAGTTGCGCGAGAAAATGTTTAAGGCATACATCATGCAGGGTGATCACGGCGATGAGTTAGATAATAAATCCATCCTTTCAAAAATGGTCGCCCTTCGTGTGCAACGTTCCAAACTTCTTGGATATGAGACTCATGCAGATTTCGTGCTTGAGAAAAACATGGCCGGAGAGCCAGCCAATGTGTACGCTCTGCTGAATCAACTCTGGAAACCCGCACTGAAACGAGCCAAGAAAGAGGCCAAGGCCCTGCAAAAAATGATCGATCAGGAAGGAGGCGGATTTAAACTCGAACCGTGGGACTGGTGGTATTACGCCGAAAAACTAAAAGTCGCCAAATATGACTTGGATGAATCCATGCTTCGTCCCTATTTTCAACTGGAGAAAGTGCGTCAGGGTGCGTTTGATGTGGCCAACAAACTCTGGGGATTGTCCTTTGAAAAACAGGACAACATTCAAGTTTATCACAAGGATGTGGAGGTTTTTGAGGTCAAAGACATTGATGGATCTCACATCGGCATCCTGTATACAGATTTCTTCCCACGTGCCAGCAAACGCGGTGGCGCCTGGATGGACAATTTCAGAACTCAGGTGATCAAGGATGGCGTGGACATCCGCCCGATCATCTACAATGTGGGTAATTTTTCAAAACCAGTTGGCGATACACCTGCGCTGCTGAGCCTGGAAGAAGTCACCACGCTCTATCATGAATTCGGACACGCCCTTCATGGTCTGCTCTCTGAATGCACATACCCCAAACTTTCAGGTACGAATGTACCATGGGATTTCGTGGAACTGCCCTCGCAGATCATGGAGAACTGGGCGCTGGAACCGTCTGTGTTGAAATCCTATGCTCAGCATTATGAAACCGGTGAGCCCATCCCGGATGCACTGATCGCGAAAATTGAAAAATCAGGCAAATTTAATCAGGGATTCGCCACAGTGGAATATCTCGCCGCATCCTTTCTGGACATGGATTGGCACACATTAACCAATCTGACGGAATTGAATGCGACAGACTTTGAGGATGCGTCCATGGCCAAAATCGGGATGATCCCTGAAATTGTCGTGCGATACAGGAGTCCCTATTTCCGTCATATTTTCGCAGGTGGATACTCTTCCGGCTATTATGTCTATATCTGGGCCGAAGTGTTGGATGCTGACGCGTTTGAAGCGTTCAAAGAAAACGGCATCTTCGATCAGAAAACCGCAACCGCATTTCGGGAAAACATACTTTCCCGCGGCGGCACGGATGATCCCATGAAATTGTATCGTCAATTTAGAGGACGGGACGCGAGCATTGAACCCATTCTAGAACGACGGGGACTTAAATAATTATTTGGATGATATAAAAAAGAGGAGTCCATTTAATAAATGGACTCCTCTTGATTTTATTATATGCTCATCGGATCTTACTTTAACTCATTTTCACCCAACGTCATATACTTTTCCTGCATTCCAATCACATTTTTTTTAAAATCTGAAAAGCGTTTCCATAATTCCATGTCGCATGTTTTCAAATCCTTGCATTGGAAACACGCTTCAAGTCCCTTTCCCTTTGCGCAATGCCGTACAGTGCATTTCTGAAGCGTAATACTCATGGGTTTGTCATCTGCCTTGCATCCATAACAGAAAACCTGTTCCGGATCAAATTCAATTCCGTATCTTTCCTTCATTTTCCATTCCTGATAAGCCTCCTTCTTCAGAGTCATATCATTATTCACGGTTGCTTTAAATAGCTTGCATTCTTCGGAACATTGATATCCGCAATGCGTGTGCTCATCGGGATTGGGTGCTTTTTCGGGTTTGACTTCCTCATCATCCCCTGCTGTGATTCTTCTGGGATGCAGAAAAAACGCACATCCCGCACAAAAGGCGGAACATGTCTTGAGAAATTCTCTTCGATTTGAATCGGCTTTCATGAGTTCCCACTCCCTTTTCTTGTAAGCAATTAATTTTGAAACTTGATCTTGAGACATCCAAAACATTCAAACCGCTTACATTCACTTCTTCAGCAAACTTTGCCACAACGCAATATGATGCCGTTCATCTTCCTGGTTCTTGGCAACAATCGGACGGGTATCCTCATCCCAGTCAATGGTATCGAGTAATTCCTGATAGTGGTGGACAGCTTTTTTTTCGACCCAGATTCCGGTTTTCAAAATCTGCTGTCTGCCAAGAATCCGCGATCCGAAACCAAAACACAAGCCAACAATCCAGTAGGCCCAGCGTATTGGCGAAGGTTTCATTCCATATTCGAGCAGTTTCACAATAAAATCCTCAACATGACGCATCTCGTTCTGCATAGCCGCAATCAGATGTGGTTTCAAATCCACATTCTTATTTGAGATCTGATACTTGTAAATATTGACCGCCATGATTTCAAGCGTATGCAGTGTTCTCAATCCGTTGTGGATTTCCTTGAGTTGTTTCTTATTCATACCTTCACCGCGCAGCTGGACCTGATGATTTAAAAATGGATTTTGTTCTGCCATTTTCTATGTCTCCTTTTTATAATCTCGTTTCAGATGTTTGAGCATTCACAATATAATTAATTTTCACACAATTCCGAAAGAGGAACTTGCTTTACTGGTACAATATGCCTACTTTTTTTACATAGAAATATTAATGAATCCATCATTTGATCGCACAACTTCACCCCAGTCAATTTGAGAGGATGAAAATGGCAACACATCTTGGCAAAATTCAGCTGCTCCTTCTTGGTCTTGTTTCGTTTGGATTACTTCACTGTAACAACTCTTCAAATACTGGATTGGAATCCTATTTAGGCCAGACTCCCCCGGATTCAGCAGCTACCATTTTCGCACCTGATTTCATCTGCACCGGTCTCAATGAACGCGATGCGGCCTTCACACCGGATGGCAACTCCTTTTACTTTTCAGTTTGGACAGGCAAAACCGGATCGATTTGTGTTTCTCATTTAATCAATGGGAAATGGACGCAGCCCGAAGTCGCTCCTTTTTCTGGCAGGCACAGTGACATCGAACCCTTCATTTCACCGACCGGAGATCAATTCTTTTTTGTGTCAAATCGTCCATTGAAACCGGAGGGGGAGGACAAGGACTACGACATCTGGGTCATGGATTGGAAAGACGGCGCATGGAGCGAGCCGAAAGATATCGGACTGCCCATCAACTCGGAGCGGAATGAATTCTATCCTTCTGTGACTGAGAATGGCACGCTCTACTTTACAGGTAGTTACCAGGAAGCAATTAGCGGTGAGGACATTTACTATTCGACGTGGAATGGGATCGGCTATTCCGATCCGGTGCGGATGGATGATCATGTGAACTCAAATTCATACGATTTCAACGCATTGATCGCTCCTGATGAAAGCTGGATTTGTTTTTCATCCTGGGGACGTGCGAACGATATGGGCGGCGGTGATCTCTATATCAGTTATCAGAATGGGGACGGATCATGGACACCCGCCCGCAATCTGGGACCGGCTGTCAACTCGGCTTCGTTGGATTACTGCCCCGCTCTCTCTCCGGATGGAAAATATCTCTTTTTCTCGAGCCGTCGTTCTATGTCTGATTTCACTCCCACCGGGTCAATGGATTATAACAAACTAACCCGCATGCACAACATGCCCGGAAACGGCACGGGCGATATATTTTGGATCAGCAGCGACAACCTAAAAGAAAACCTGACAGGTTTTTAAACCTGTCAGGTTTGAATGAGATTAAATTGTTCGACACCTTTTATTCTGGAACTGCCTGAAGCCCATCCAGTTTATCGAGAATCATCACCACTTCAGCTGAATCGAGTTGTTTATCTGCCATACAAGTCTGGAAGGTAATCAGTAAATCCTTCTTTTTCTCTTGATCCACTGCACCGGATTTAATTGCATTTAGTGCTCCCTCAAACGCAATCTTCACACTGTCTGCATCGATGCCTTCAGGCACACTCTCAGCCACTACTGGTGCGAACATTTCTATTGATTTTTCCATGACCGTATTCATCATTTTCTCTTTATTCACAGCGATGAAAATCACCACTGCCAACACGATAACGCCCACGACCAACAGGATAATTAAAAACACCTTTTTCATTTCAGACCTCCTCTTTTTCTACATGGTTCATTCAGGGACTTTGAATTGAATATATTATATGTATTATCTATTACGCAATTTAATGCAATCAGTTGCCTACTGAACAGTGATAAAGGAAATATATTCAATAAAAATAGCCCCGGATTAATAGTTGTCAATCCGGGGCTGATAGGATTAAAGAAGTGGAATATGATTATCTTTGCAGGTTTCAATCATCTGTTCTGGCCAGATCGCGGCCTGAACCTCTCCCACATGCGCCTTTCTTAAAAGCATCATGCACAGTCTGGACTGCCCGATCCCGCCGCCAATTGTCTGAGGCAGACGGTCGCTCAGTAACCGCTGATGGAAATCCTGATCAACCTTGAATAATTCATCCCGGATTTCAAGCTGCCGCATCAATGCTGTTTTATCTACACGAATGCCCATGGAACTGAGCTCAAATCCACGATTTAGGATTGGATACCATATTACAATATCGCCATTTAAACCAAGGAATCCCTTCTCATTCGGCGTCGTCCAATCATCATAGTCAGATGCCCGGCCATCATGCGGTTCACCACTTTTCAAATTCGCGCCAATACCGATCACAAACACCGCACCCTTCTCTTTCGCAATCATACTCTCGCGCTCTCTCGGTGTAAGATCAGGATACATCTCCTCTAACTCTTCAGTATGGATGAATGTAATATCCTCAGGAAGAATCGGTTCTGGCAGAACCGGATATTCCTTGCACACTGTCTGTTCAATTTCACGTATGGCCTGATATATTCGGCTGACAATATCTTTTAAAAAAGTCAGATTGCGTTCATCCGCGCTCATCACCCGTTCCCAGTCCCATTGATCGACATATATGGAGTGCATGTTATCCAGAACCTCATCCGGGCGAAGCGCGTTCATGTCCGTATATAATCCTTCACCAGACTCAAAATCATAATCAGCCAACGCCTTGCGTTTCCACTTCGCAAGGGACTGAACCACTTCACCGCGTTCCCCATCCATATCTTTAATTTGGAAACTCACGGGCTGCTCAACGCCGTTTAAATAATCATTAATTCCAGAACGCGCGGATACGACAATCGGTGCGGAAACACGCTGCAAATTAAGCGCATTACCCAATTTATCCTGAAAACAAAGTTTAATTGATTTAATCGCTTTCTCCGTATCACGAATATTCAAAACCGGCGAATACCCTTCCGGAATGCTGAGGTGACCATTTTCTAGGTGATCTGATTGAATGGGTTTTCCCATGCCTGCTCCCTATCTAGTATTATCAGTAAATTAGCGAAAATGTATGACTTTTTTTTATATAATTCAACATATATTTGATATATTCATCATTTAATTTAATTTTTGCAGGAAGAGAGGAAAATTATGGAAAATATTATTCTTGCGCTATGTTGTCTTGAGTGAGTAGTACTAATCAACAAACATGAATTCGCCACGG
>JABMRT010000145.1 GCA_013202295.1 Candidatus Zhuqueibacterota bacterium | reverse complement strand
TACTGCCGGGCCTTTACCAACTTGAGGCCTATCGGGATGAGGATCAGGATGGTAAATACACACATGGACTGCCCTGGCCTTATCACGTGTCTGAGCGGTTTGCGGTCCTTCAAGACACAGTAAAACTCAGGGTCCGCTGGCCCAATGAGGGGAATAACTTTAGTCTTCCTGCACGATGAAACGATCCAAACTTTACATTGCGATTTTCTGTTTGTTGCTGCTGGCTTGCAGTCGCAAGGTGGCTTTTGTCCACAATAGCGGCTCCCGGCTGAGCTGGGGTATTCGGCCTGAACGGAACGGTCAGTCCTCTGAGATTTTAACTCCCCCTCTCGAACAACAATGGATGTACCGACTGAATTCATCGCCGGGTCAATCACTGGTTGCTGCGGATTCGATCATTGCTTTCGGATCCAAAGACGGCAAGATTCATCTTGTCGACATGACGAGCGGCAAAGGGCGGCAGATTCTAAAGGATCGGGAAAAGATCGAGACCACCTGCGTACTTACGGATTCGCTCCTTATTATTGTGAAACGGATTGGCTACAATTCGCTTAGAGCCGTGTCTCTGCTGGATCAATCCAACCGCTGGTCCGTTAATGCCGGATCAATTGAAGGAGAGCCGCTTGTTCTGTACGATAAAATCGTCGTGGGTTCGGATGAGAGCAATGTCCGATGTTTCGAGATTCAGACTGGCAAATCCATCTGGAAACGAAAATTATCTGGCCGTGTTCGGGGCAGTCTCGCATCCGATAAAGAGATGATTTATGCGGTCACAGATGATCACAGGATTTGGTCATTGTCCGCACTCACCGGTGAGAAAATCTGGCAAAAGGATTTGGATGGCACTCCGATTTCAGGAGCAGTGATCTCCGGGAAAACCGTTTTCACCGGATGTACAAACGGGTGGATCGGGGCATTCCAAACACCTGATGGGCAAATGCTCTGGGAAACCCAGGTTGAAGGGGGGATTTTCTCCACACCAGCAACAGAGGGGACTGCGCTGTATTTCGGTACATCCCAGGGCAAGCTTTACGCACTGAACATGCAAAACGGTAAAACCATTTGGCAGTCCTCCATCTCAGGGGTGTTCGGGTCTTCACCGTTGCTTTCCGGTACGACCTTATATATTGGAGCATTGAACAAGCAGATTCTCGCTTTTAACTGCCAATCAGGAGAAGAACTCTGGAAAGCCGAATTGCGGGGCCGCATTCGCACCACCCCTGTAATCTGGAAGGGCATGTTGATCATTGGTACAGAAGGGCGATCGGTGTATGGATTTGTCCCGGAATCATAAACTTCTGCCCGGATTGATCGTGCTGATCTTTCTGATGCAGCCGCAAAATTATCTGTTTGCTGCACAGGAAGAAACAGGGATGCTTTCCATTCATTCGGAAATTTCAGGTCTGACGGTTTGGGTGGACAGCATCCAGATCGGGCAGACGCCGATTGATTCACTACCACTTGCTCCAGGACTCCATACCCTTCGCGTCAAACATCCTGATCCCCACAGCTGGATGGCCAAGGATTGGGAAAACTCCGTTCAGATTCACTCCGGAAAAATTACGTCAGAGGTTGTTCAATTTCCAAAATCCATCTGGATATCGAGTCAGCCCGAGTACGCTCAATTATTCATCCACAACCAACTGGCTGGACTCACACCGCGGTATATTCTCTGTCCTGACAGCGGTTTGGCGCTTCGATTCGAAAAACCGGGATTTCAATCCAAGTATTTATTCTTAAATCCCAATCAAGGACCGTTCATTAATATCACTATGATGCCAATCCCGGATTTCAAGTTTGAGCATCAGGATGAGTCCGTGTTTCAATCCAGAAAAGTATGGATGACGGGTTTGATTTCATTGACGAGCGGTATTGCAGGGTATGTGTTTAAGCATCTGGCCGAACGATCCTATGACCGGTATCTTGAAGCTAGCCGTCCCTCCGACATGAACACCCATTATGACCGCGCTGTCTTTTATGACCGGATCTCCGGCGGATGCTATATTGCTTGCGAGGTTCACTTTGGACTGGCCCTCTTTTTCAGCATTCAAGGGACACGGGGACATTGAGAATCCAATTCACCATAATAGGGATGGCACTGATTTTCATCAGCTGTTCCGGATGGGATCGAAGCAATCCGCTCGATCCGCAAAATCCTGAAACCAGCGGTAAAGTGACCGATGTGAAATTGTCCGCGATCAAACATGATGTGACCGTGTCATGGGATACTGTAGATCTGTCCAGTGTCACCGCATATCATGTGTATCGAAAAGAATCCACCGCTGCAAATTTCAGCTGGATCGGATCGGTCCTTGCCTCCAATTTGGAATTTCTTGATCCGGATCGGTCCTATAACATTGAATTGAATTACGCGATCACCGCGCAAACCGGGGCAGGATATCAGAGTCCACTGTCCGATTCACAGTCCATTCTTCCGGGGCCGTACACCTTCTGGATGCTGGATTATTATGATGGATCGATCCAGCGATTGACGTATGACGGTCGTCATTCCATTTCAGTGACCCGTTCATCGATATGGCCGACAGCCGTGGCGGTGGATACAAGCCGAAATCAGATCTGGATTGTGGACTGGGTGACGGGGTATTTGTATCGCATGAATGAAGAGGGCGAGATTGATACATGGATCTCCGGATTGGACAATCCCACACTGGTTGCCTGTGATCCCACCCGGCCGGAAATCTGGGTGGTAGACGCGGATCGCACTCAGATTACACGTTTTGATGAATCGGGCGAGGTGCTGGGTGTCCATGATGGTTTTAAATTCATCACTGGATTGTGCTGGTCGGGACAACCGGGCCAATTCTGGGTGGCTGATCAGGGACTGGCACAGATTCAGCTTGTGGATCAGTCCAGTTCTGTCCAAATAACTCATCATCTCTCCCATGATGCGCCTTCTGTTTTGGATTGTCATCCGCAAGAGGGCTGGATCATGGCCACTGACAGCCTTGAAGTGGTTCGCCTACATATTTTGGGGCAGATAGATTCCGTCGCCAGCCTGGATCTCACATGTTATGATCTTTCCATTGATCAAGAAACGGGGGGATGCTGGATGGTATTAAATGGCCCTTCCGGTGAGGATGAGGTCATCTATCTCAGTGCTGAGGGTGAGGTCACTGTCCGTACGGACGGATATTATTCAGCACTTGCTGTGACTACGATTCCTGATCAGAACGGCTGTCTTGTGGCAGACACAGGTAATGGACGTATGGTTCGCTTGAAGCAAAATGGAGAAATTCTGAGCGAACTGACTGGGTTGGTTAGTCCGTGGGATGTGATTCTCTATTAAGCATCATTCAACCCAAGTCCAGCACAGATCGATTTGAGTTGTCCGCAAAAAAATTAACGTCCAGAATTGTCTGAAACTATAAAATGGGTAAATCCTGTTGCAATTTTGATTCAAAGCACTTACTATATAGAAATTTGTGGCTTGATTATCCCCTTGAAAGAAATGGATTGTGTTTATGAACTGGAAACACTCCCGATCTGACAGCCTTCTTCTCATCTTTGCTTTTATCGGATTATTCGTTACGGTTGTCTTCTTTCAATCCCTGTTTCCGGAAGCCGCTTTACGTGTTCCATTAAAAAAACAAGAGATTGTTAAAAATGGCGAGGATTTCGTCCAATCTTTCGGTTATGATGTCGCTTCCATTCCAGCGCAAATCGAACTCAGAAGTCAAGGTGATCAGATTCGTTTTCTGAACCGTAAAGTCGGGCTGGCCCGAACCAATCAGCTTATTCAGGATTCTATCCCCGCATTTTACTGGCGACTCCACTGGCGATTAGAGGAGTCAGATTCCCTGCAGGTTTCATTCAGTTCGGGCGCCCAAGAGGTTGATATTCATGATTTCCAGACCGAATCTCTGGAGCTCTTTTTAACAACTGCAGGACAGCCGATTTTCATGGAATATCAGATGGAATCTGATGATTACATGATTGATTACACTCCTGAACAAATGAGTTATGATATTCAATATGCAGCTGCCAGGGATCTGGCCAATTCGATTCTGCCGCAGTTTCATCACCTCTGGCTGACAACCGAGAATTCAGACACCATGACCTATCCCGCCGTGGATCGGGAGTTCATGTGGGAGCGGATTAAACCGATTGCCAGTGAATCGGTTCGGTTTAAAGTGAATCTGACAGGTGATAAAATCACCGGATTTAATAAGGAATTTATCGTCCCTGCATCGCCCTCTATTGAGGATAAGCGGCAGGGTGTTTATGAGGGCATCGGATTTGTACTCAAGTACCTTTTTATCGCGATCCTCGCACTTTATTATTTTGTAACCCGTTTGAAACTTGACGCTTTGGATTTAAAAAGCGGACTGATCGCGGGTTTGCTTGTGTTGCTCAGTTGGGCCGTGGTTTTCTGGGCCCAGATTTCGGGTGAACGGGGATGGCAAGTACTTATCGGTTTTGTAATAACTACCCCGTTTGTTGCCGGGGGCATTTGGTTGCTATTCGCCTTGGGTGAGGCCATGACCCGTGAAGTCTGGTCCGATAAACTTATTACTGTGGATGGGCTGCGTAAGAAACTGTTTTTTCCCGCGTTTGGACGATCCATTTTTCACGGACTTGCGATCGGTGCCATCTTGCTAGGCGCGTATTCAACACTCGTGGCTTTCTCGGTTAATATCAGCAATGGATATTTCCATCTAGGCCACTCTGCGCTTAATCACTGGACTGCACCTGTTCCCATTTTGCATCTACTTGGCAAATCGCTCATGGCAGCGATTTATCTTATAACCACTTATTGCTTGTTTTTTCAATCCTGGGTTCGCAAGCGTATTAAAAAACAGTGGGCTTTTCTGCTCATCCTCTTGTTGTTCTGGTCATTTTTAGGAACACCGGTTCCAGGAATTCGGCCATTTGGCATAGCCAGTCTGCAAAATGCGTTGCTGGGTATTCTTGTGGTCATTTTCTTCGCACGATATGACTATGTCGCAGTGACTGTCGGTCTTGCGAGTCAGTCCCTAATGTTTTATGGATTGGCGGCGTTATTCATCGGTGGATTTTTAACATTCCATGGTATTCTGGTTTTCAGCGTGTTGTTCCTATTGATCATACTGGCAATCCTAGCCAACCGGGGAATGGCCTTGTCTTCAGAAATCACCGAATTCGTTCCCGGCTATTTGCAGCGTGTTTATGAGCGCGAGCGGATTAAACGTGAACTGGAGATCGCGCGAAATATACAGATCAGTTTGCTCCCTAGAAGTAATCCGGATATTGAAGATCTGGATGTGGCTTCGCTCTGTGTTCCAGCCAAAGAGGTTGGCGGAGATTATTTTGATTTTATACTTTTGGGTCCAAAGAAGTTAGGCGTCGTGATCGGTGATGTTTCGGGCAAGGGTATCCCTGCCGCGTTTTATATGACCCTGACCAAGGGACTGTTCAAATCCCAGGCCCAAGTGCAGCAATCCCCACGGGATGTGCTCATCAATTTGAATACACTCTTCTATGAGAATGCGGAGCGAGGCATCTTCATCAGCATGATTTATGCGATATTTGATTTGGAAAATCGGAAGCTCACAACCGCTAGAGCTGGGCATAATCCCATGATGCTGCTTCGAGCCGGCTCGCCTTTGACTGAAGAAATATGTCCCAAAGGCATGGCATTGGGATTTGAACCGGGTGATTTGTTTAAACAGACGATTGAAGAAATTGTGCTTGAGTTGAAGAAGGATGATGTGTTCCTCTTTTACACGGATGGTCTCAATGAGGCACAAAATCAGTTTCATCGCGAATTCGGCGAGGAACGGCTCAAACGGGTTGTTCAGGAATGCGGCTCTGAAAAATCGGATAAAATAGTTCAATGTATTCGAAATGAAATTGCGCAATTCACCGGAGACGCTCCTCAGCATGACGATATGACGGCAGTTGTTGTACGAGTCATGAAAGATTAATCAGGAAATAATATTGAAAAAACGTATTTTATTTTTTATTTTTCCCGCACTGCTGTTTGTTGCGATATTTGTCAGTGATTTTCATCGGGTTCAAAGTGGTGAAATCCTTATCACACCACTCGCTCGTGAAATTCTTATCACCTGTTCAGTTCTTATCCTTGCACTCCAACTCATCTGGGATCAAAAAAACAGACAAAAGGATTTGATTGCCCAGATGCAAGGATTGGGGCTATCCATTATCCTGCTCTGGATTCCCTCTTTCATCATTCAGCGTCAGGTCTATTTCGACACAGAATCATTCGGTCTTCTCGCCCCCTTTGATCTGTTCATCTGGACGATACTTGCCATCGCGTTTGTTGTACTCCTTTTTCGCATTCTCATGTACCTGAAATTTATGATTTATATTCAGCAAAGCCGCAACACCCAGAGAAACTTTCACTTTTTCTTCATCTGTGTGCTCTTGCTCATGCTTTTTGATCTGAATATTAGTACGGGTCGGATTCCAGAAGGAATCACCGAACGTATCCTTTTTTTCGGAAGATCACTATGGCGGAATATATTAATGGGTGGCGTGATTCTGAGTGCGCTTATCAATGGGCTACGATGCAAATGGATCCATTATCTCAAACGCGGTCAGAAATGGCTGGTCCTCATCCTGCTTGCATTTATCTATCCTTTTTCCATGACCTTTTTGTTTGCTCTGCCCGAGGCCATCGATCCATACAGCCAGTTATTGGGTACATTTGCAGTAGCCGTCGTAATGTTCTGGGCCATTTATGGAGCCATGGCAATTGGCGGCGTGCTTGTTCAATTGCCCACTGCGGGATTGATGGACCGGCGGGTTGAAGAAATTGCTTCCCTGCAATCCCTGAGCGCCACGATTGGCTCTATTTTCGACGTGGATCAGCTTATTGTCAAGACATTGGCACAGGCACTTCGTGTCGTGGGAGCGGATTATGCATGGCTTGAACTCAAGGAAGGGGATGGCTTTCGAATTGCAGGGCGTGAAGGAATTCGCGAGAATGAGATCGACTCATTGCCTATTCCCGGTCTTGTCCCAGTACGGGATGAAGTGCTTCAGAAAGAGTCTGTACTTCTTATCAATAATATTGCACGGGACAAACGCACCGAACATTGGAAACGGTGGCGCAAGGTGCGTGCCGGATCGCTCCTTGCCGCACGCCTTCAGTACAAGGATCACGCACTCGGCGTTCTCTATGCAGTACGCGAATACTCATTCGGATTTGTTGAAGAGAGCCGCGGTCTGTTCAAGGCGTTTGCCGATCAGGTCGCTATTGCGATTGAGAATGCCCATCTGGTCGAACTCTCCATCGAACAGGAGGGATATCGCCAGGAATTGAGGCTGGCCCATGAAGCCCAGATGCGACTTTTACCCAGATCCATGCCGGAGATCAAGGGTGCTGAGGTCGAGGGACTCTGTCTGACCGCGAACGATATCGGAGGTGATTTTTACGATGTGATTCCCGTCAGTTCCAACCGGGTAGATATTCTCGTCGGCGACGTTTCGGGCAAAGGCGCATCGGCCGCTTTTTATATGGCCGAACTCAAAGGCGTTGTCCAAACCCTAGCGCATTTGTTTACATCCCCGACAGATATCGTCGCCGAGGTAAACACTTTTATACGAAATCAATTTGAGCCGGGTATGTTTGTGACCCTGATCTATTCGATATATCTGCCGGTCCGGAAAGAGCTTCAAATCGTGCGAGCCGGACATCTGCCGGCCATTCACATCACACAAGATCAGGTTCATTTGTTTGAATCGGCAGGCCTGGGTCTCGGCCTGGTTGATACGGTTCAGCTGCGTGAGAGCTTGGAAGAAAGTCATTTGAAACTTGAGGACAATCAAGCGGTTGTTCTTTATTCAGATGGAGTGATAGAAGCCAGAAACAGGAAAGGCGAGGAGTATGGAGAATTTCGTTTTCAGGAAGATCTCTTTGATGTGAAAGCGCTGTCGTGCCAAACCATGATGACAGAATTGCGTCGCCGGTTCGAATCCTTCATGGACGATACACCCATGCATGATGATTTAACCATGGTCATCCTGAAAACATAAGCGGCAATTCAATTATATTTAAACAATACTTTGTCCAACCCGTATAAACTGGGTGTGACAAGGAGGAGAGTATTACATGAGTGGATTTGATGTTGTTCGAAAGGATGTAGAGGCCATATCCGTTGTCTACTTGAAGGGATATCTCGATGCTCATACAGCGTCTGATTTTGAGAATGCCCTGCAGCAATTGGTGGATGAAGAACGTATCCAGATTGTTGTGAACTTAAGTGAGCTCGATTATATAAGCAGTGCCGGACTTGGCGTGTTTATGGGATTTATTGAAGATATCCGTGTGAAGGGCGGAGACATTAAACTTGCGGAGTTGTCGGATAAGGTGTTTCGTGTATTTGATCTGTTGGGATTTCCTGTTCTCTACGAGATATTTCTGAACGAAGAGGAAGCGATTCAAAAGTATCAGTAAACCTGAACGGTTTTGCGATCAGGCTGTTATTAAAAGGATGAATCAATGACCAAAAAAACTCTAGAATATAGTGTAAAGCTTCCGAGTCACACCGACAATCTTGAATTGATTCGTACATTTGTCGCGGGTGTTGCGAAAAAGGTTGGTTTTCAGAGTGAAGATATAAACAAAATCGAACTGGCCGTGGATGAAGCATGTACAAATGTGGTTGAGCACGCCTATAAAGAAAAAGAGAATGAAAATATTGATGTGGCGATCCAGATTGATTATCAAAAGTTTACTGTCGTTGTGACAGATAAAGGCAAGCGGTTTTCACCGGCTGATATTGATATCCCGGATATGGATCAGTATCTGGCAGAACTGCGTGTGGGTGGGCTTGGTATTTATTTAATGAAGACTTTAATGGATGAGGTACAATATCATACCGGTCCAGATGGTAAGAATCGAGTTAAGATGGTGAAGCATTTTCTTAAAAGATAGCACATAAGTTTTCCATCCTTGTTTTTCATATAAATATCATTCCATGGTACGGATTATAAAGTATGACTAAAGAACAGAGTCAAACAAATAATCATAATATAACTCTTGATAAACGGTTGCTTGAGTTAACTGCACTTTTTGAGGTCAGTCGATCGCTGGCATCCATGCTGAATCTTCATGCCATCCTTGAGAATATCCTCCGGATTTCGATGGGACACATGCTGATCAGTCGTGGTGTGATATTGCTCCAGCAGAATGATGAGGGATTGTTTGCGGTTGAAACTTTGAAGGGCATTCCTCGCAATCTGATGGGCAAGACAATTGAGATTGATGATCCGCCCAGCTGTTCAATGACCATAGAAGATGCATGCAAACATTATGAATGGGCCGAGTTTTTTAAAACATTTGAGCTTGATTTGCTTACACCCCTGAATTCCTCAAAAGGAGCAATCGGCATTCTGGGATTCGGAAAAAAAATCAATGAGGAGCCTTATAGCGAAGAGGAAATTGAATTTCTCGATTCTTTATCCAATATCGCCGCTACTTCAGTTGCCAATGGATTGATGGTTGAAGAAATTCAGGATGTCAACCGTCGTTTGGATCGCAAAATTCAGCAGTTAAATACAATTTTTGATATTAGCCGCGAATTGAACACCACTCTTGATCGTGGCAAAATTGCTAACCTGCTGAGTTTTGCGGTAATGGGCGAATTACTTGTAAATAAATGTGTTATCCTGATGAAAGAAAATGGATGTGTCCACCGACTCATTGGCAAAGGTGTGGACTACGATTTTGAAGACGATCCCTCTTTATGCGAAATCAGCGAACCATTCCCGCTGGATGATACGGATCGTTTTAAATCCTATCTTGATAAGGGGCTTGCCATTGTGGTGCCGATGCGTATCCAGCAGCAGACCAAGGGTGTTTTACTGATCGGACCCAAAATTACCGGAGTGTCATTTAACGAAGCTGATTTTGAATTCCTGAAAACATTGGGCAATCAGGCGATGACATCGCTTGAAAATGCACGATTGTTTGAGGATGCACTTGAGAAACAACGGCTTGAAGAGGAACTGAATCTGGCCCGATCCATCCAGGAGGGGCTTTTCCCGGAGCGAATGCCCGATGTGGAAGGATATGAAATTGTCGGTTCCAATACGCCCAGTCGTCAGGTGGGCGGGGATTACTACGATGTGATTTCAATCGACGAGAATCGATTCGGCATAGCGATTGGAGATGTGGCAGGCAAAGGGGCAGGAGCAGCCCTCTTGATGGCAACCCTCCAGGCCAGTTTACAAGCGCTTGTCCCCTCAGGATTGCCGATCAATGAGATGATGGCGCATGTGAACCGTCTTGTTTATCAGAATACGGCAATTGATAAATTTATTACTTTTTTTTATGGTGAGCTAAACTGTAAATCACATATATTCACTTTTTGCAATGCCGGCCATAACTTTCCCTATCACATTAAAAAGGATGGCTCCGTTTCAGAACTTTCGGAGGGCGGACTTATTCTGGGTATGATGCCGGATGTGGATTTTGAGATAAAGACAGTATCCATAGACGCAGGTGATCGAATTATCCTTTTTACGGATGGGATTACAGAGGCCATGGATGAGGATGAAGAGGAATTCGGGGAAGAGCGGCTCAAGGAACTGGTTCAGAGAACAGATAAGGAATCTGTTGCTGCACTTATCGAATTAATAGTTCATGATGTGAAAGAATACAGTCAACTGGAAACACAGGCAGATGATATGACTTTGGTGGCGATAAAAAGGAACAAGTAAGAACTCAGATATTCCCCATCTTTGCGAAAAATATTGATCTTATAATCAATCCATTTGATAATCAAACCTGAAACGATTCTATTTTTAAACCTTATTTCAATAGATCGGATTACTTATTAATATGTGATATGTATAATTATATACAACAGAGGTGCATTACTCAATTGCGTTGATGTTCTGCTATGGAACAGGTAGCTCTACCCGCATTGAGAATTTGATACTCACCACCCACGATTGGGCAAACCGGTCTCCTGCTTCCCCTAAAATAGGGTTCCAGTTCATCCATATCAGAGGCGTATCTTCCATCTCCTGCGATATAATGTTCTGTATAAAACAGGGTTTGAGCGGTTTCTATTGAGATTTGATTGGCCCGACAAGTTGCAGTTTTGGAAGCCTCGGAGAACGAGATGAATTGCGCAAAAGCTACACTTGCAAGTATGCCCACAATAATTAATATGATAACAATCTCAACGAGAGAGAAACCATCTTCTTTTTTTATGATTACGTTTTTATCCATACAATAATTTCATTTTGATATTAATAAATGATTTAACATTTTCAAATCGAAAACGAAACCGTATCTCCCTAAGGAAAATTATGCTAGTAAGGTCATTTGCAAAAACTAAACCACAAAAATGAGAAATAAATATAATATCAATTTAGTTAGGACTGAATTCTTCTGTAAGATACAGCCATTTTAATCATTATCAAGTAAATATTTTGTCATAAAATGAATCAGAGTAAAAAAAATCACTTAATCACTCGTGCAACCAAGTGAATAGTCTTGAGATGCTCTGTTTTTCCTTTTTAAAGTGTGTTTATAATCAGTGTTGTTGAATAAGATTAAATTTATCTTAAAACATTGCGTATAAATGTCGTATATTTATGTCACTTATGCAGCCAAGTTAGATTTATTTATATTCCATAAAAAAGTCAGGAATATCATTTACGATGAGTTCAAAACACCAAGAATTATCCAATCAATTGTTTAAGGGGATCCTTGTCCTCGACGGTGCTATGGGCACCATGATTCAAAAACTGGAATTGACTGAAGCGGATTATCGTGGTGGCCGATTCAAGGATCATCCAAGTGAAGTTAAGGGGAATAATGATCTGCTTTCCCTGATCCAGCCGGATGCCATTCTAAACATTCACAAGGCATATCTCGAAGCGGGCGCAGACATAATCGAAACCAATACCTTTAATGCAAATTCAGTTTCCCTTGCGGATTATCACATGTCCGAATTAGCCTATGAAATCAATCAAACAAGCGCCAAAATCGCCAGGCAAGCTGCGGATGAATTATCCCGCTTGACCCCGAAGAAACCAAGATTCGTGGCTGGTGTGCTCGGCCCAACCAATCGCACGCTATCCATCTCTCCGGATGTCAATGATCCCGGTTATAGGAATGTCACATTTCAATCATTGGTGGATGCCTATACTGAATCTGCACAAGGGCTCATTGATGGTGGCGCAGACATCCTTCTGATTGAGACGAGTTTTGACACGCTCAATGCGAAGGCGGCGATTTGCGCTATTAAAACTTTATTTGCGCAAATTGAGAAATCTCTGCCGATCATGATTTCAGGCACAATTACAGATCAAAGTGGACGCACTTTATCCGGTCAGACGCCACTTGCATTCTGGTACTCGGTCATGCATGCTCGTCCAATCAGTATCGGATTTAATTGTGCACTGGGCGCAGAAGATATGCGGGCCCATTTGCAGGAAATTTCTCCTAACGCAGATACACACATTTCAGTGCATCCCAATGCGGGGCTGCCCAATCAGTTCGGCGGTTACGATGACACACCGGAATTCATGGCCGATATCCTAAGTGGATTCGCGCGTGAGGGATTGATCAATATCGTGGGTGGCTGTTGTGGAACCACGCCGGATCACATCCGGGCAATTGCTGAGGCTGTGTCCGCGATACCTCCCCGTAAAGTGCCGAAACACCATCCTGTGACCCGGTTATCCGGATTGGAACCTTTGACCATTACCGAGGATTCGTTGTTTGTAAATGTGGGCGAACGTACCAATGTGACAGGTTCCCTTAAATTCGCAAGGCTCATCAAGGAGGAGAAATACGATGAAGCGCTTGCCGTAGCACGGCATCAGGTAGAAAATGGCGCGCAGATTATTGACATCAACATGGATGAGGCCATGCTTGACTCCGAGAAAGTGATGGTCAAGTTTCTCAATCTCATCGCTTCCGAGCCGGATATTTCCCGTGTTCCCATAATGCTGGATTCTTCCAAATGGAGTGTGATCGAGGCCGGATTACAATGCATACAGGGCAAAGGTGTGGTGAACTCCATCAGCATGAAGGAAGGGGAGGACGTGTTCATCGAGCACGCCAGGAAAATCCTGAATTATGGTGCAGCTGTGATCGTGATGGCCTTTGATGAAGAGGGCCAGGCGGATACGTATGAACGAAAAGTTGCAATCGTCCAGAGATCTTATAAGATATTAACCGAACAAGTCGGTTTTCTGCCCGACGATATCATTTTTGATCCCAATATATTCGCAATCGGGACAGGTATTGATGCGCATCGAAATTATGCTGTGGATTTTATCCGTGCGACAAAGACGATCAAAGGAATGCTGCCACAAGTACATGTGTCCGGCGGAGTGAGCAATGTGTCCTTTTCTTTTCGCGGCAACAATCCGGTACGTGAGGCGATCAATGCGGTGTTCTTGTATCATGCGATCCAAGCCGGACTGGATATAGGCATAGTCAATCCAAGTATGATCACGATTTTCGAAGAGATCCCTTTCGAACTTCGCGAACGTGTGGAGGATGTGGTTCTCAACCGACGGGATGATGCCACAGATCGATTGATCGAGGTGGCGGATCAGTTCGCTTCCAAAAAATCTGAGGATCTAAAGTCTTTGGAATGGCGCGAAGATCCCGTTGGAAAACGGCTGAGCCATTCTCTTGTGAAAGGTATCACCGAGTTCATTGAAGCGGATACCGAAGAAGCGCACAAGGTATTGGGCAGCGCGTTGGCCGTGATTGAGGGTCCACTCATGGACGGGATGAACACAGTTGGAGAGTTGTTTGGATCGGGCAAGATGTTTTTGCCGCAGGTGGTCAAGAGTGCGCGTGTGATGAAACGAGCTGTGGCTGTTCTTGAACCGTATTTGGAATCAGAAAATGCGACTCAGGGCGGTAGTCAGAAAGGGCGGATTCTGCTCGCTACGGTGAAGGGGGATGTGCACGATATCGGCAAGAATATTGTGGGTGTGGTGCTCCAATGTAATAATTATGAAGTGGTTGATCTTGGTGTGATGGTGCCCGCGCAGGACATCCTCGCCAAAGCGAGAGAGATAGGTGCGGACATTATCGGTCTTTCTGGTCTGATTACACCGTCATTGGAAGAAATGGCGAATGTCGCTTCCGAGATGGAGCGTGAGGGATTTAAAATCCCAGTCCTTGTCGGTGGGGCAACAACATCCAAGGCGCACACCGCGGTCAAGATCGCACCTCAATTTTCCGGATCAGTTATCCATGTGCGTGACGCGTCTCTTGGAGTGGGTGTGTGTCAGAATTTGCTGAAGCCGAACTCTTCTGAAGATTTTCAAAAAGCCATCAAAGAAGAATATAAATCACTCCGCGAAGAACATGAGAGCGGTCAGTCCGCCCGTCCACTAATTTCCATCGAGGAGGCGCGAACAAACAAGCTTGATCTCTCCTTCGCACCTGTAAAACCCAATATCCCTGGGCTCCAGATATTTAAAGATCACGATCTCTCCGAAATCAGCAAGTTCATTGACTGGACCTTTTTCTTCAAGGCGTGGGAGCTCAAGGGTCGCTATCCGCACATTCTGGATGATCCCAAAGTCGGGGAGGAAGCACGGAAATTATTTAAAGATGGTAAGGCCATGCTCGAGAAGATCATCAGTGAAAATCTGCTCACAGCAAACGCTGTGATCGGGATCTATCCGGCAAACAGACTGGGTGATGATATCGAGATCTATTCCGATGATAAGCGGAAGAAAACGCTTTCCGTTATCCACAATCTGAGGCAGCAAATTAAAAAGCAGGACGACAAGCCGAATCTTTCACTCACAGATTTTGTTGCACCCAAATCGTCTGGTGTTGTTGATTACGCGGGCGGATTTGCCTGTACGACCGGGATCGGTTTGGAGGAGATTGTTCAAGCCTATAAAAAAGCGAATAATGATTATGATGCCATCATGATCCAGGTTCTCACGGACAGACTCTCAGAGGCATTTGCGGAATGGCTGCATTTAAAGGTCCGCACCGAATTCTGGGGATACGCACCGGATGAAAATCTGGAATTGAAGGATCTCTTCAGCGTGAAGTATCAGGGCATCCGTCCGGCACCGGGCTACCCGGCCTGTCCCGATCATTCCGAGAAATATGAGTTATTCAAATGGCTCGATGTCCAGAATCAAACCGGGATTACATTGACCGAATCTGCGGCGATGTATCCGGCTGCTTCGGTGAGCGGGTATTATTTCGCGCATCTGGAATCCCGCTATTTCGCACTTGGTAAAATTCTGAAGGACCAGATTGAAGATTACGCCCGGCGGAAGGGTATTCCCATGGAAGAGGTGGAGAAGTGGCTGTCACCGAATTTGGGGTATGAATCGAAATAGATGTATAAATAAATCGTTCACACGGAAACCGTGTGAACGAGATAGTGCAAGGT
>JABMRT010000144.1 GCA_013202295.1 Candidatus Zhuqueibacterota bacterium | reverse complement strand
TATTTCGTAGAGACGTTGCATGCAACGTCTCTACGAAATATTAATAATTAAAACGGCGGATCAATTCCCAATTCATCACAATATTTCTTTATTTCTGTATCTGTCTGTTTCATCTCGTCATTCAATGCCTTTAAATCTTTCGAAACCGCATCTAAATCAACCGGCTCCTCTTCCTCAAACGTATCCACATATCTCGGAATATTCAGGTTAAAATCATTCTCCCTCACCTCATCCAAATCAGCCACATAACTGTACTTCTCTTCGGCTATCCGTTCACGGTATGTATGAACAATATGCTCAATATGTTCATCCAGCAGCACATTCTGATTCTTCACCTTCTCAAAATGCTGACTGGCATCAATAAAGAGAATATTGCCTGTCTGCTCCCGCTGTTTTTTCATCACCAGAATACAGGTGGGTATACTCGTCCCGTAAAAGATATTGGCCGGCAGGCCGATCACCGCATCCAGACAATTTCTCTCCTCAATCAGATACTGGCGAATATGCCCCTCTGCCCCGCCCCGAAAGAGCACGCCGTGTGGTAAGACACAGGCCATGGTGCCGTTGTCATCCAACTGATGCACCATGTGCTGCACAAAAGCAAAGTCTGCCTTACTGCTTGGAGCCAGTCTGCCATAGGGAGCAAAGCGATCATCACTCATAAAAAGAGGGCTGGCGCTCCACTGGGCCGAAAAGGGGGGATTGGCAACGACAGCTTCAAAGCGCATGTCTATATGCTGGGGGTGTTCCAGCGTATCTTCATTTTTAATGTCAAACTTGCGGTAATGCACATCGTGCATAATCATATTCATACGGCAGAGATTATAGGTGGTGGGGTTACTCTCCTGCCCGTAAAATCCGCCTACCTCCTTCACCTCTTTGGCCACCCGCAACAGCAGAGATCCCGAACCGCAGGTGGGGTCATAGACGCTCTTTAGCTTCTCTTTACCGGTGGTCACAAGCTTGGCCAGAATCATACTTACCTGCTGCGGCGTATAAAACTCACCGGCCTTCTTGCCCGCCCCGCTGGCAAACTGGGCAATCAGGTATTCATAGGCATCACCCAGCACATCAGCTTCCGTATCCTCAAGCCTGAAATCGATCTCATCCAGATGCGCCATCACCTTCACAATCAGCTCGTTCTTGGCATTCTCAGACTTGCCCAACTTACTGCTGGTCAGGTCCAGATCTTCGAAGAGATGGTCAAAATCTTCTTCACTATCGGTGCCCATGGTGCTCTGTGCAATGTGGTTGAGCACCTGGGTCAGATCATCCAGAATAAATTTGTGCTTGCCATCCGCGTTCCCCCGCCGGGCCAGCTCTTTGAACAGCTCGGAAGGTTTAAGGTAGTAGCCCAAAGCGTTGAGAGCCTCAGCATGAATGGCATCGAGATACTCTTTCCCTTTGGGGCTGTTTTCATCAATATCCTTGTATAGCAATCCGTCCGGTTTAAGAATTCTATCGGCAAATGTGTGCATTTTCTCACTTAGGTATTTGTAGAAGATGAATCCGAGAATGTAGTCTCTGAAATCGTCGGCACCCATTTTACCACGGAGGGTGTTGGCGATGTTCCAGAGTTGTTGTTCGAGTTGTAATTTTTCAGCGTTCATGGTTCCCTTAATATGCTAGTAATTATACAACTGCCAAAATCTCAACCTCAACATACCGCTTAAATGACTCAATATTAATAAAAAACCGATACCCCAAGCGATTTAAAATCCCCTCAATCTCCTCACCCTCATTTAAAATCACAGCAACCGGCTGACTCAATCCAACCTGCAATCCATCCGGCCAGGCCAAATCAATAATCGCGAGCGGGTCACCAGACTCAATACAACACAATTCAAATTGCATTTCACCCACAGGCAACCCCTGTTCCTCAACCCATGTATTACACTGAAGAATCTGTTCTTCTTCTTCTCTATCTGAAAAGCTACCTGGTATAACAGCAGGTTCACCTTCAAATATAGAAGGTTGTTCAGCAATTTCGGGAATACCACCATGATACAGACTTTCTAAAAACTTATTGGCAGCATTGGCGAGCAGGTTGCGTCTTTCATTCAGAAAATCACGGTAATTCTCAATCTTCCACAATGACTCATCCATGGGTATCCACTGCGAATTCAGAACACCCGGGTTTTTCTCTTCATAATAAGAGAAGTAATCTATTGGATTTTTATTCGATATTTCAAGGTTCGTTTCTTTGGTCAAAAACATGAAATTCGCCAAGGCGTTTACCTCGGGTCTTGTATGCCCTGCATCGTATAAAATCGACTTTGGAAAAACATGATGCACTTCAAGCGTATTCATTTTCCCCAATAGTGCATTACTCAGCTCAATACCCATACCCAAATCACGAGCCTTCCAAACCCGTGTCAGCATATAAAGCAACGGGTAGAATCGCGCACCTGAACTCCAGCCAATAAAATCACGGTTTTCAAGTTTTAAACTGCCACGATTGGTACGAAGCTGTTCAACAATATTATCAAGAGCATTTGCTTTGTCTTTGATATGATTCAGATCTTGCGCGAGCACACTTTCAGTTGAACCGGCATAACGGCCCCAGAGGAATGTATGAATATACCAGAAAAGCAATTTGTCTCTTTCACTTGCATCATCAAATTTTCCATTTCGATCATCAAGATACTTTACTAGTACAGGGAATGAATATCTGCTGCCCAGTACACGGTCATGATCCAAACCCAAACGACTTGAAACCAGATTTAAAACCGTATCAATTCTTCTTTCAGCTGTCTTCAGGCCTTCCTGGAAATCTACAATAGAAACATCTTTTAGATAGGAAAATAACGATTCCCCAGTTACAATACCATTCACACATCGCAACAACCACTCAAGTTTAAAATAAAAACCAGCATTTCGCCATTTAGTAAGGCATTTCTTCATTTCATCTCTGGCTTCCGTCCATTCCCCACATATTTTTGCTAAAGCCAAATCACCCTTTGAAAGTTTCGTACCCCCGCTGTTAACGCGGTTAAAAATATCAACCACCACATCAACGGTTTTATCTTCGCCTGTAACCTCATCGACATGAAAGGCAATGTTTTTAATTCCCTCAAGTTCTGTAAGACGCTGGATGTATTTCCCTTGATTTTCCTCAAATTTTAAATTTTTTATTAAGGTTGAGATTGTGGCGCCCAAACCATCCAACATCAGTTTCGAAACTTCAATCCAGAACGGGTTGTCCTTCATCTTTAATGGTGCATAAAACTCAAACTCTTCGGTATCAAGATTGAAGTAAAGCCCGGTAAAAGCAAGATTATTACCATCAAAAAACTTGGGTTCTTTGCCCCTGATCAGCCCGTATAACGATGTAATTCTCTGCTGACCGTCCAAAATCAATTTCACATTGCCAGCACTGAGTTTCCCATCACCACGAGCGGCTGCTGTTTCAGTTTTTGTTTCCCAAACCAATAGACTGCCCACGGGGTGCTTTCGGTACAATGAGTCAACGAGATCTTTCACCTGTTTGCGGTTCCAGACGTACCCGCGTTGAAATTCAGGCAGAGCCATGCTGCCAGAATCGATATGGTCAAGGATAGTCGAAACTTTCATGTTTAACTCCTCAATTTGGCTTGTATCTAATTAAAAAACAGGTAGCCTGCCAAGCACTCTCATCGACTTTAAAAAGATTAGTTGTTTTAAAAGATATTTCAAAATTATCGCCCAATATAGTCTCAATATTGAAATTTATTTTATCTCTTTTATTATTTATTTTTTCTTCCGCGCTTAATATTTTTCCGGTATCCGCCGAATCACAATATGCGAAAAGACCAAACTGTAATGAAGAGTTATCAGGTTTCCTTTTTAAAAATTCCTTGATACGTTTAATATCTTTCTCATAACGCTGATGATCATAAATAAAATTCTTAACCTCTATAACTGCGCGTGGCTCGTCCTTTCCCCACCATACTAAAATATCAACCCTGCCTCTTTCTCTAATATCTTGTGGGAGACGCCCTCTTTTTAAAGCACCCGCGTCTTCAATCGCATATCTTGCGCCATTTTCTAAAGTAATAAATTTTGCGCCTTCAATTTCTGAGATTTTATTAGCAATATTTATAGTAAGCAAATATTCGGGCGCAGTCCATAACCATCCACCATTTGACCATTTATAATATTGTTTATGAGAAAATTTTATACCAGCTAAAGTTGCATCTACTATTTTATCAATAGAAATTTGTCTTGGCATCTTCTATTCTCACTTTCGAAAGTATTCTTCCATAGAAAGCCACTCTTTAATGGTGTATCACAAAGATGCAATTCAAAGATGACAAAAGTTTCAGATCAAATCAAAAGATTGATTAATTATAGTATAATTGAAGGGGAAATGCAAGGATAACATCCCTCTACCGCGTTTCGCTTTTTGCGAAACGTGGATCTCCCTTCCAAGGGAGATCTGCTTTTTCCTCCTTTGAAGAGCTTGTCCCGCATCGGCGGGAAGGACCCTCGTCCCGCCCGGGCGGGATGAGGAAGGAGGATGTCTTACCCAATATTCGCCATGATCTCCCCTACCACTTCATCAATATTCCGCAACACATCCGTGTTCGTAAACCGAATGACCTTCAGGCACTGTGCCTCAAGAAATTGATCGCGTACCGAATCATATTCAATGACATCATCTTCGTAATGCTGTCCGCCGTCTACTTCGATCACAAGAGCGGCATCAGGCGCGTAAAAATCAACAATATAATTACCTATTGGCCGTTGACGGAAAAACTGAACACCTTTAATCTGCTTTCTTCGAATATGGTTCCAAAGCACAACCTCTGCTTCGGTCATACGCTTGCGCAGACGCCTGGCACGCACTTTCAGGTTCGGATTGTAATCAAGTACAATGCGATGAGATCGTTTCATAGTATTAGAAAAATTGGAACTCAAAAATGTAGGGAATCAAAGATGGATTATTTCAGATCTAATCAAATGAATGATAAATAATAGTATTTTTGTGCGGGAAATGCAAGAGGGAAAAGGACATCCCTCTACCTCGCCTTGCACTGATAGGCGAGGATCTCCCTTCGAAGGGAGAGGGGCATCCCCCTTTGAAGGGGGACCCTCAGCGAATGCTGAGGAAGGGGGATGTTGACACGCGAATGCTGAGGTAGGAGGATGTCTCACACAATATTCTCAACAATCTCCCCCACCACTTCATCAATGTGCCGCAGCACACCGCTTTATTCTATTGATATTCCCTGTTTTTTTACATAAGCTAAATCACAGTGCACAAATCCGGAATTGATCTCATTGCATTGATCCCACACCCGTGCGTATTCCATCTGGACCGGAGTCCGAAACCATCACTCTGCATTGAATCCTGTTTATACAGAAGGAGGCGCTATGAAACCGTATCCTCTTACAGGTATTGTAGTACTCTCGATTCTTTGTGTTTTGCCGTGCTGGTCGCAGCGCCTTCAATCGGGAGATTTGGAATACATAGGCGCGTTCAGGCTCCCTGATTCACCGGGCATGCCGGACAATGTCAACTGGTCGTGGAATGCATGGTCCTCGGCCCTGACCTTTTATCCTGACGGGGACGCGGAAGGCCCGGAGGACGGATATCCCGGATCGCTTTTTGGTGTGGGGCACGATCACACGCAATATGTATCCGAGATCAGCATTCCGGTGCCGGTCATCTCGACGGCCAAATCTCTGGAAGCGCTGAACACGGCGGAAACCCTGCAGGAGTTCCGAAACATTCGGGGCAGTCTCTTTGGAGAAATGGAGATGCCGCGGGTGGGACTGGAATATGTACCCGCGCAGGGGGAACAGACTGCAGACAAACTTTACTTCGCATGGGCCCCGCATCTGGATGAAGGCGCGACCCATCCCTCTCACGGCTGGTGCGGGTTGGATCTTTCAGATCCGCAGACTGCCGGCGCGTGGCGCATTGGAGAATACTGGAATTATGTGACCGGAGACTATCTCTTTACAATTCCGGAGGCTTGGGGAAATGCTCATACAACCGGGAAACGTCTGGCCACAGGCCGGTTCCGTGACGGTGGTCAGGGAAGCATGGGGCCTTCCGTCTTTGCGATTGGACCGTGGAACGCAGGCAATCCGCCTGCGCCGGGTGTGACGCTCTCAGCTGTACAGCTCCTTTTGTATGGTACTGCGTACGAGGAGAATCCCGCGATGATGGACGCCTATCATCACTCGGACGAATGGTCGGGCGCAGCGTGGATGACAGCCGGGGAATATGCTGCGGTTGTATTTATCGGAACCAAGGGCCTGGGCGAGTGCTGGTACGGGTGCGCAGACGGCACGGATGAGCCCCCCTGGCCGTATGACTGCGACCGGGGCTGGTGGTCATCGGAATTTTCGGGACAGATGATCTTCTTTGATCCCGCGGATCTGGCCGCGGTCGCTCAGGGAGGCATGGAACCCTGGGAGCCTCAGCCCTACGCTGCGCTTGACCTGGATGACGTGCTCTTTCATGTGGAATCGTCCCAGCAGAAATACCATCTGGGCGCCGCAGGCTATGATCACGATCATGGCCTCCTTTATGTGTTCGAGCCCCTGACCGATGACGACAAATCCATCATCCATGTCTGGAAAGTGAACAGCCCGGCCACAGGCGTCAGGACCGGGAATGCATCGCAGGGGATTCCGGGCCTGAATAATTATCCCAATCCGTTTAACCCGGAAACGACGATTCAGTTCTCATTAATCAAGCAGCAGGGTGTCGTTCTGAATATCTACAATTCGACCGGACAGAAGGTGGAAACACTCGTGGATCATGTGATGCACCCGGGGGCACACCAAGTGCGATGGGACGCGACAGGCCATGGTGCGGGTCTCTATTTTGTGGAGCTTATTGCCGGGGATCAGCGGCTGATTAGAAAAATTCATTTTATTAAGTAACGGAAGAATAGACAGAAGCCTGCCTGAAGGCCAAAGCCATGCCCATATCAAGAGTCAGAGGGGAAATGCAAGGATTTACATCCCTCTATCCCGGATCAAGTCCGGGACAGGCTCTCGCCTTGCACTGATAGGCGAGGATCTCTACCACAGGCACTTTACCCAAGGGCACTTCCGTTGGTCGCCTTCGCTCGTGAAAAACTACTCGCTTCGGTCACCTTCAAAGGGAGATTGGGGCATCCTCCTTTGAAGAGCTTGTCCCGCATCGGCGGGAAGGACCCTCGGCGCAAGCCGAGGAAGGAGGATGTCGACAAAAAAGCCCGTCACTTCAAGTAACGGGCTTTCATCGTGTCGGAGTGTGAAATTTTTTCTAATACTTTTTAAAAGTCTGCCAGCGAGTTACCTAATAATCACAGGCCACCCCTTTATATTCGGTTTTCTTATATACAAAAAATCGTTAGAAATCGATTTACGTTTTATCCTGTGTCCATCCATATAAGTGTTTTACACATGTGGATCGAGCTCGATGTGGATGTCGAGCGGACAAGATGCTTCCGTATATCCTATTCAGAAGGAAGAATGACCCCTGAAAACTGATTACCTCTCGAATTTCAGAGGGTCTAAATCAGTAAACTAACCAGTCGGTATAGATGGCGTTCGTGATCGTTCCCAATTTTTGCATCTCATCGACAACTGGTTGTAGCTTAGTGTTTATTTCCTTTCCTAACTCGGAAGTACTTCCATCAGCATTGTACAGTTTGTCCCTGTTAGCTTCCGAATCAATTACAATAATTACTCCAAATCCATCAGCTTTTTCACCTCTTATCCACTTAACAGGATAGAACTTCCAACCTGTCCGATGTTTCTCAAGCTCAGGGATGACTTTGTTCACGTAAAAATCAGTGAACTGTTCGAGTGTAACGTCGGGCTCTAGCTTCACATCCATGATGTGAGTTCCCACGAGGTTGCCCTTCTTCAGTTCTTGTGCGATCACGGGTAAAGCAATAATCACCACAAGCACAATGACCAACCACCTGTTCGTTTTTTTCATGGTTCCCTCCCATAAAAATTTTGGTTTAAAGTAATTGAGATAACCGCACACAGATTTAACCTGTCATCTCAGATGATTACAGCGGTTTAAAACTCTGTTCTGCGAAAAGGAGGTTGAATGACCGAATGCGTTTTTAAGAGATCCGCAAAACCCGCGGATGGTCGATCGGCAATAGCTTCCGTATCAGGACGAGGATGAGATTTATTTCAGATCAAATCAAATGAATGATCAATTATAGTATATTTAAAGGGGAAATGCAAGTAAATCGTCAGCCTTCTTACAGGGGCGGACAACCGTCCGCCCTTACAGGAAACATGCAAGAGAATCATCGATAATTTGGTAGGGGCGGACGGCCGTCCGCCCTTACGGGGAAATAATGCAAGGGGGAATCATTAAGACCTGCCAGGTTTTTAAAACCTGGCAGGTCTATTCTAGAAGAATGTACTTATTAAGATTCTACACCACTTCCATGGTTGAAGGCGGTTTTTTTGCGATGTTGTATGTGACACTCACCACACCTGGCACCTGATCGGTGATATCTGAACCCAGTTTTTCCAGCACATCAAACGAGACATGGGTTGGACTGGCCTGACGGGCGTCCACGCTGTCCCAGCATCGCACTTCAATTTGTAAGCCAAATTCACGCTGATTGTTACGCATACCAGTCACGCGGTCCTCGTGTAAAATGGCCATATATTGAAACGCATTCGTGAACGACAGAGCTTGTTCAACTATTGTTGTGGCTTTTCTGACGATTTCAATGCGTTCAGGAGTCACCTCCCCGATGACACGGGCAGCAAGGGCTGGACCGGGAAAAGGAATGCGGTTGAACATGGGTTCGGGCAATCCGAGGGCCTCACCCACTTTGCGCACACCGTCTTTTCGAAGCTGAATCAAGGGTTCAATAATTTTATACCCAAAGGCCTCTTGAGGATCAATGCCCAGTTGTTCAAACACATTGTGCTGACGCTTGATCCCAGCTACGGTTTCATCCACATCTGTGAGGATGGTACCTTGTAGTAAATATTTTGCATGACTCTCATTTACAATTTGTCCAAACACCTTCTTGTAAAACGTCTGCGTCACGGCCTCCCGTTTTTCCTCAGGATCCTCCAGTCCTTGTAATGCGCTGAAAAAATCCTCTCTGGAATCTACAATTTCTACAGGAATGTCCAAATCACTAAACATGGATTGCACCTGTTTCGGCTCACCTTCGCGCATCAATCCATTTTGAACGAATATGGTTTTTAACCGATCACCCAATGCGCGATGCCCAAGCGCTGTCACAACAGATGAATCCACACCGCCAGAGAGGGCATTGATGGCCAGTCCATCTCCTACAGTCTCGGAAATGGCCCTGATTTGATCCTCAATAAATTTTTCTGAATTCAACTCCTGACAGGTTATTTCTTGATTCATAGTCTACTCCAGTCTTTCAAGAATAATTATAGTTTTGTAAATAAAAGTTCGAGAATTTTTATATACCTGGTCTTTTCTGATAAATTCTAATGCTGATGAAATGCATCAGAAATAAACCGATAGACGAAAATAGTATCTCTGGGGGAAACATGCAAGAGAATCATCGATAAGTTGGTAGGGGGAAGAATGCAAGGATAACATCCCTCTACCTCGCCTTGCACTGATAGGCGAGGATTGGACTTGCAATAGAAAAGTGGACACATAGTTAAGGTTATGCAGCCATTTTCAGTTTAACAAACTCAACCGGTGAAAGGTACCCGAGAGTTGAGTGTTTTCTGATCCTGTTGTAAAATACTTCGATATAC
>JABMRT010000143.1 GCA_013202295.1 Candidatus Zhuqueibacterota bacterium | reverse complement strand
AGGCGCAGGAGATGGTTGATCATTTGCATGAGATCAGTAAAGCTGAAAACATCCAGATCGAGGAAGACGCACTTGCGCTTCTTGTGAAAAAAGCAGATGGCAGCCTGAGGGACAGTCAGTCCCTGCTTGATCAGATGATTTCCTACACGACTGAAAAGATTACCGTGGAAACCATTTCGCAGGCGCTCGGTTTGCTTGCGCATGATGTGTTCTTTGATGTCACGGATATGATCGCAGAAAGGGATCCGCAAAAGGCATTGGCGCTGGTGGATCATGTTGTCTCTGAAGGTGTAGATCTTGAGGAATTTGTATCCGGATTAATCGAACATTTTCGTAATCTGCTTATTGTCACAACAACCGGAAATGCCAAATCCATTGATGTGGCACCCACTTATGAAAAGCGATATCTCGAAACAGTTTCCCATTTTCAGGCCGTGGATATTTTGCGTTTGATTCGCATTCTGTCGGATGCGGCCATTTCCTTGAAGCGGGATATCAATCCACGAGTGACGCTCGAAATGACTCTTTATAAAATGGCCAATATGGATCAAACCGTGCAAATCTCCGAGCTTCTTCAATCGCTCGCAGAAATCAAAGGCCAGATTCCTCTCCAATCCGGACTCACAACTTCAATACCCGTCCAATCCAAACCTGCACCCGATAAATCTGCAGCCCAGAAAGCATCCATTGCTTCTGATAAATCCTCTGAAAAAGAGGAACAAAAGACAACAGAGCAGCGTGTTGAGACCAAGTCGGCGGAAGTGAACTCCGAAAGTGTTGAGTTGCCGGAACCTGAAAATCCCGACGAGGCACAACAAAGCCCCCCTGAGAAAGGCCTCATCTCTATTGAGTCTGTTAAGGCCAAATGGGATGAGGTGATCAAGCAGGTGAAAAAGAAAAAGATAACTATCGGTTCATTTCTCATGGAGGGCAAGCCGATTCGCGTGGATGATCATGTCATTGAGATTGAATTTGGGCACACAAACAGTTTTCACGTTGACGCGATTATGCGATGTAAAAAAATGGTGCAAGAGGTTCTGGCGCCAATTTTTGGAGAGCAAATAGATTTTCGGTGTACAAAGGGAGCGTCTCCGGCAAAGGATTCGTCTTCATCCACACCCGAAGAAAACGCGGAAAGCTTGGAAGAAATGGGTAAGACGAATAGTGCGGTCCAAAAATTAATCGATGATTTTGATGTGGAAATTGTGAAACCAGCAGACTGATCCAATTTAATTTGGATGATTTATAAAGGAGGCAAACCGAATGGCCAAGCCCAATATGGCTGATATATTCAAACAAGCACAAAAAATGCAGGATGAGATGACCCGGGTGCAGGAGTCTCTGGAGCAGATGACAGTAGAAGGCGCTGCGGGTGGCGGTGTGATCACAGCCACTGCCAATGGCAAACAAAAACTGGTATCCATTCAAATTGATCCTGAAGTTATTCAATCAGACGATAAAGAAATGCTTGAAGATCTGGTCGTTGCGGCCGTGAATCAGGCGCTGGATAAAGCGCAGGAAATGTCACAGGAGGAGATGCAAAAGGTAGCCGGGGGTATGCTTGGCAATTTACCGATGGGCGGAATGAAGCTTCCCGGTCTGAATTTGTAAACCCACGTTCCATTTAACAGGTTTAAGGTGATTCATTGAAGTATCCATCCGAAATACTCGAACGTCTGGTCACAAGTTTGTCTGATTTGCCGGGTATCGGTGAGAAGTCGGCACAGCGTATCGCGCTTTATCTCTTCCGGGATGGCCGTCAGCAGGGGGAACAGCTGGCGAAAGTGCTTCATGAAATGAAGGATAAAGTCGGTCAATGCTCCGTGTGTTTTAATATCACAGAAGTGGATCCCTGTCAGTATTGTTCAGACACCAAACGGGATCAAAGCATCATCTGTGTGTTGGAAGACACCAAGGATCTGCTTGCGATTGAACGGACTGGCGAGTATCATGGGATGTATCATTTACTCGGCGGAGCGCTCTCACCACTTGACGGGATTGGCGAGGAAGAACTTCATGTCAAGGAACTCATCGCACGTATCACATCCAATATCAAAGAAGTGATATTGGCTACCAATCCCACAATAGAAGGGGAAATGACCGCTTCTTTCTTAGCTCAGAGACTTCATGGAAAAGAAGTGAAGGTGACACGAATCGCACGTGGTGTGCCTTTTGGCGGAACCCTTGAATTTAATGATATGGTGACGTTAAGCAAGTCACTTGAGGGCCGAACCCTTGTTGACTAAATGCATCCAGATTATTATATTATAAAATCCATTATTTGATCAATTGAAGTGTGATTGCTTATGCGAATGACTTTACCCAATCAGTTATCCCTTTTACGAATACTTTTGACACCCGTATTCGTATTTTTGCTGTTTTTGGATACCAAAGATTATCAAATCGCAGCTTTCGTGGTATTTATAATCGCATCCATTACGGATTGGTATGATGGATACATCGCGCGAAAGTTGGGTGAGGTCACAATTGAAGGCCAGTTTCTCGATCCTCTGGCAGATAAAATTCTCATCTCATCCGGATTGGTTTGTTTCAGTGCATATGGGTATATCCCGGCATGGATGGTTCTGATCATTGTGATTCGCGACCTGTTAATGACTGCAATGCGTTCTTATGCCATTTATCATGGCAATGGCATTAAAACCAATTTCTTTGCCAAAGTAAAAACAAGCATTCAATGTGGCATCATCTATCTATACTTTATATTTCATTTGATGACATGGCCGAAAATCTATGATGCCTGGCCCATTGCGCTTCAAAAGATTCACGATTGGAATATTCTTTCCATTCTGATGTATACGATCACAGTTGTTACTGTTTTATCGTTGGGTCTCTATCTTTTGGAGAACAAAGCATTGATCCGGGAAATTTACCATGCGGCCCGCCGTAAGCGGCTCACAGTTCGAGATTAATCAGGAATCGTTATGAACTTAACTCCCCTTATACGAATGTTCGGATCTGCTCTTTATTCCGGCAAATCTCCCATCGCTCCGGGCACTGCGGGCAGTCTTGTGGGGCTCGTCTGTTATTTGCTGATTCCCGGATTCTCCGGCTGGATCATGCTGGCTGCCATTGTCATCATCTTTTTTATCGGAGTTTGGGCTGCCACTGAAATTGAAAAGACTGAAGGTCACGATGCCGGATTTATCACGATTGATGAAGTGGTTGGGATGTGGATATCTCTTCTCTTTCTTCCCGATGCAGGATTGTGGAAGATTGCCATTCCTGCGTTTTTCCTCTTTCGTATATTTGATATTATCAAACCTTTCCCAGCAGATCGATCTCAAAACCTAAAAGGCGGCTGGGGTGTGATGGTCGATGATGTCTTTGCCGGAATTTATGCCAATCTAGTACTTCAAATCGTTTTCCGATTTATCATCCATTAATTACCGTGAACGCCACCATCATTTCTATTGGCAATGAGCTGTTATCCGGTCTTACGGTGAATAGCAATGCGTCCTTCATTGGTGAGAAGCTGACCGAAATTGGGGTGCAAGTTGTCCGTATTGACACCGTGGGCGATGATGAATCTTTCATCCTGAGCGCATTGAATCAGGCTATTCTCGATTCCGATGTGATTGTGATCACGGGTGGATTGGGCCCGACTGAGGACGACCTGACCAAGCCGGTCATTGCGAAATTCCTTAACGCAGAAATGAAATATCATCCCGAGGTGTATGCGCGGATTGAACGTCTTTTCCTGAAACGCGGTAAGACAATGCCACTGTCCAACAGAAATCAAGCGGAATTGCCAGACAGAACAGAACCCATTCCAAATTCAATGGGTACGGCTCCGGGCCTGAAATTCCTCCACAAGAAAAAGCAGTTTTATGTGCTTCCGGGCGTTCCCAAAGAGATGCGCGCTATGGTGGAGCGTGTAATCGTTCCTGAACTCAAAGAACGGGCGGGAGAACGGATCTTTCTGTCCCAGACATTCAAAACCACAGGCATCTCTGAATCGTTGCTGCAGGATAAACTCCACCTATTTTCTAAACTTATTCCCGATGTCACATTGGCTTATCTTCCCCAATTAACCGGCGTGGTGTTGAGAGTCAGTCTGTATGGAGATTCCGAATCACGATGTAAGGAACAACTCCAACAGGCCGGGGAATATATACTCGAACAAGCAGGTGATGTGATTTACAGCGCAGAAGGGGAGGAAATCGAGGAGGTCATTGGGCATTTACTCTCCGACCGAAATTTGACGATTTCTGTTGCGGAATCTTGCACCGGTGGATTGATCGGACATATGCTGACCAATGTTCCGGGGAGTTCCGACTACTTTCACCAGGGTGTGATTGCGTACAGCAATGAAGCCAAGACGGAGTTACTCCACGTCCCGCCATCCCTCATCAAAAAACATGGCGCTGTCAGTGCGCAAACCGCAGAAGCCATGGCCGTTGGAATTCGCGAGCTAAGTGGATCGGATATCGGCATTTCAGTCACCGGCATTGCCGGTCCGGGCGGAGGCACTCCGGAAAAACCGGTTGGTCTTGTATATATTGGTTATTCCAGTGTCGATAAAACCATCTCCGAAAAGCACCTTTTCTGGAAAGATCGTCTTTTAAATAAAACCCGATCCGCTGTCGCAGCTCTGGATTTACTTCGAAAACAACTTCTTATTTCCTGAATCAGGTGAAGGCAGAATCTCCGAAATCGTTTCTTACGTTTTATATAGGAATTTACCACGGATTTTCACGGATACACACTGATTAAAACAAACGAGATGCTTACACTCCCATTTTTAATTTTCCGAAACTTATGAACGATCCGACTATCAGTCAAGTCACTTTCATTTTATCTGTACTTCATCCGTGTTTATCTGTGGCATATTATATTTATCATACGCACTTGATTTGACACAAAACCAAAATCCACGACAAATTTGTGATTGCATGCTTTAATTACAGCTTGATTTTCTCTCAAAATATCGTAAATTAAAAATCAGGCGGATCTTCACACCAGCTGAGAACGACTCCATCAGACATTGAACAATAAGCCCATGACAAGGAATGCGATTGGCTCAGACAATCCGAACTTTTATTGCAGTGGATTTGCCGGATTCAGTCAGGCATGCGATCCGGCATTATCAGGAACCTTTGAAGGATGAGGGAGCGGATATCAGGTGGGTGCGTACTGAAAGCATACATCTTACCCTTAAATTTCTGGGTGAGGTTCCAGTCGATCAGAAGGATGAAATCCTGAAGGCCGCAGTACAAGCTGTCAAGTCCGTTCAACCCTTCACTGTGACATTATCCGGTACAGGAGGATTTCCAGATCTCAAGAATCCTCGCGTGTTGTGGGTTGGCATACTACGGGGAGCCCAGGAATTGACGGATCTGTCTATCCGGTTGAATAATGCGCTTATCCCCCTTGGGTTTGAAATGGACAAGCGTCCTTTCAAAGCGCATCTGACACTGGGACGGGTCAGGTCAATGCGGGGAGTCTCTTCTGTCATTGAACGGATGGCGGATCCGTTTGAAAGTGAACCCTTTAAAGTCAACGAAATCAATTTATTTAAAAGCGATCTGAATCCCACCGGTGCGGTGTATACGGTTTTGGGTTGTGCGAAAATGGAAGGATAATCGAACATGGAAAAAGAGAGTGAAAAAGTAAAAGCATTGGATCTGGCGATCAGTCAGCTTGATAGACAATTCGGCAAGGGATCGGTGATGCGGCTCGGCGATAAAGGCGAAGTCGTGGATGTGGAAGTGATTAAAACCGGATCAATCGGACTCGATCTGGCTCTGGGTGTGGGCGGGATCCCGCGCGGCCGGATTATTGAAATCTTCGGTCCGGAATCCTCCGGCAAAACCACATTGGCCCTGCATATTATTGCCGAAGCACAAAAAACGGGTGGTATCGCCGCCTTTGTGGATGCAGAACACGCGCTAGATCCAAGATACGCGGGCCAGTTGGGTGTGAAAACAGATGACCTTCTTGTTTCACAGCCGGATACAGGCGAGCAGGCGCTCGAGATTACGGAGACCCTTGTTCGAAGCGGGGCGTTGGATGTGGTTGTCGTGGACTCCGTGGCTGCGCTTGTACCTCGTGCGGAAATTGAGGGTGAGATGGGAGACGCGCAGATGGGGCTTCAGGCACGGCTCATGAGTCAGGCCATGCGCAAACTCACTGGCGCTATCAGTAAATCCAAAACAAGTGTGATTTTTATCAATCAGATTCGTATGAAGATCGGTGTGATGTTCGGCAATCCAGAAACCACGACGGGCGGAAACGCATTAAAATTTTACACTTCTATTCGTATGGATATCCGTCGCATCGGTGCTATTAAAGACGGTACTGATATAGTGGGAAATCGGACGAAGGTGAAGGTTGTTAAAAATAAAGTGTCAGCGCCTTTCCGGGATGCAGAATTTGATATCACTTATGGCAAAGGGATCTCTAAAGCCGGAGAAATAGTGGATATGGGTGTGGAGCTGGAGGTGGTTGAAAAAAGCGGGACCTGGTATTCATTTGGTGAAGAGCGGATCGGCCAAGGGCGTGAAAATGTGAAGAAATTCCTCGAAGCTGAAGAGAACCAGGACATTTATCAAAAGATTGAACATTTGGTCAGAGAAAAACTGGGGCTGGTTAAATCTGCGAAGAAAGAGACGCCGCCCGAACCTGAAGAGTGAGCTTTTAAATCGGCCGCATTACAGACATAGAATCTCAGAAGCATTCTCCGTCACGAAAGAATATTTATCTTGACGGAGAATTTGCTTTTGGACTTCACGAAGATATCGTGTATCAGCATCATCTCTATGTGGGTGATGAGATTGAGGAATCTCTCGCTCAAATCCTGATGCTTGAGGATGAAGTATTCCGCGCAAAGAACAAAGCCCGATTCCTCCTTTCGTACCGGATGCGAAGCATTCAGGAACTGAAGGATAAACTCTCCCAAAAGAAATTCAGTGAATCAGCGATTGAACAGGTCGTCTACGATTTCGGCAATGTGAGTCTGCTGGATGACCGGCAGTTCGCGTTGGCTTATGTGCAAACCCGATTGATTCAAAAACCGATTTCCAAAAACTTGATGTCTAAAGAGCTGCGTCAGAAGGGGATTACGGACAAGGATTCCCAAAACGCGATTGAGGACAGATATGGCGGGCAATCTGATTTCTCCATTGCCTTGGATCTGGCGGAAAAACGGATCAGACGGTACAAGGGGGAGGAATCCATCAAAGTAAAGAAGAAGCTTTCTGATTTTCTAGCGCGCAGGGGATTTCGGTGGGATGTGATTTCTGAGGTGTTGGGGGAGTTGGGGTTGTTTGAGTAGTGAAAGTACGATAAAATTATTAATTCAGAGTTATAAACACCCCATTACCAGCTGCGCTGGATCTCCCCTCAACAGGCTGTTGCAGAATGGGATTATACAAAACGATAACGAAGATCAAATAGTTTTAAGATAAAAAATACTGAATGTTCAACAGCCGTTAGCAATTGATCTTTAAATTTGTATAATTT
>JABMRT010000142.1 GCA_013202295.1 Candidatus Zhuqueibacterota bacterium | reverse complement strand
CAGGTTTAATATAGTCATGAACCCAGCCAGCGGGCGACGGCAGTAATTCTTCCATTTTTTCATCAAAGTTTTCTGGCACCGGATTGACTGACGGTTTCCCCCTGCCTGCGGAAAATGACATCAATTGATAACCGGTAAACGTTTGGGTGTAAAATCTCAGTCTATTTATGACATCATATTTGGGCGTGACAACAAAACTGTAAACATCGTAAAAATCGTTAGACGGCGCTCCTTCTGCCCAATTAGCAGCAGAAAGGGCTATCTCCGGGTCAAGTCCGTGTTCCTTAACATAGGAATTCCTCTGCTCTACGATTTTTTTGATTTTTTCACAGATGTTACGCGCCGCATCAAACTCCTGCTTGGAAATTGGACGTTGGTCCGCTAGACTGACTCTCCCAGTTATTTTCATAGGTTCTATCCCCCCTAACCAGCTTTTGATTGTAGAGTGCAATTTAACCAAAGGTTCGAGCACAGTTTGACTATTCCATCTACTTGAAATGACCTCTTAACGTATCGCTAATATAGTGTAAATCATCCTCGTTCAAGTACTGATGGATGCCAAAATGCAGTCCATTTTCACGTACATACTCTGATACCGGGATACGAATGGCACCCTTACGCCGTAGGCACTGATAAATTACACCTGCTCCGGTCATCACTTGCTGTGAATTATTCACCCTTATAATACCCACCTTATTTCTTATCCTTATCTTTTTCAATCATTCAACAGCACAGAAAGATTGTTGCAGAATACAGACTCCCCCTTTAGCTGTTGAGATATCATAACCAGGGCGAAAGGGCTGGCATTCACTAACAGTGAAGGAACAAGCATGTTCCCAATCATCAGCCTGTACGGCGGTTATGCCTTCTCCATACCAGCACAGTAATGAAATAGTGTATCTACCACTTGTGAGAATCAGCGGTCCAATTTCAATTCTTACTCTTCTCACATCCTTATTGAAATAGATACCGTGATACGCCCCCGATGAACCGATAGCAATAAGCTGTCCTAGTTCATTGAAAATATGACATGACACACCATAGCCGTCAATCTTGGATTCACCGGCAAGATTAACCATCAAGATTAATTTTTCGCCATATCTAAATGTAGTGGTATGTTCGCCTTTTCCATTTAACATTTCAACACGACTGAAATAAAAACTTGAATTCTTAACATCTTCAGAATTTCTTTCCACAACATAAGAAGATTCATCAAAACGCTTTAGCTGACTCTCCTGATAATCCCTGACAACCTCATTAGCATTTTCCCTTTTTACTATTTGACCATTATCTATCCAAATAGCACTCTGGCACAAACTGCGAATTGCCCCCATATTATGGCTCACAAACAGCACAGTTCGTCCCCCTTGGGCAATATCTCCCATCTTGCCAAGGCACTTCTTCTGAAAGGCTATATCCCCAACCGCCAGCACCTCGTCCACCAGCAAAATCTCTGGCTCAAGATGTGCGGCTACAGCGAAGGCAAGTCGAACATACATCCCGCTGGAATACCTTTTTACCGGTGTGTCTATGAATTTTTCTATTCCGGAAAAGCTGACGATTTCATCAAACTTCTGCTCGATTTCTCGTTTCCGCATACCTAGAATGGCACCATTGAGAAAAATATTCTCTCTGCCCGTAAGCTCGGGATGGAAGCCGGTTCCAACCTCCAGCAAGCTTGATAACCTGCCGTGAATTTCCACAAATCCACCAGTAGGTTCGGTGATGCGGGATAAAACTTTCAAAATTGTGGTTTTTCCGGCTCCATTTCTGCCAATGATGCCCAGGACTTCACCTTCATTTACTTCAAAAGAGACATTCTTCAGTGCCCAGATTACGTCTTTTTCATCATTTTGTGATTGCTCGTGTTTGAATTTTGTCAGCTTTCGTAACTTCACCAAATTCCTCACAGGCGCACTAATTCCATTAATTATGGCTTCACGAAATGTTTTGTAACCCTGTTCTTTTGCACCAATACGGTATCGTTTAGACAGGTTGTTTACTCTGATTATTGTGTCAGACATATTCACTTTACCTCAAATAATATCAGCAAAATAGCGTTCCATCTGTTTAAAATAGAACACTCCAGTTATAAATAGAGTTATACTTACCAAAGTGGAAACTAGGAGCATCTGTGTGGGAAAAGGAACAGTGTCCAATAAAACAGAGCGAAACCCCTCGATGACCCCAGCCATAGGATTTAATGCATAAATGAGATGATATTTTTCAGGTACCATAGAAGCTGGATAAACAATGGGCGAAGCAAACATCCAGAACTGCACTAAAAATGGAATGGTGTATCTAATGTCGCGATATTCGACATTTAAAGCAGCAAGGAACATCCCTACTCCACTTGCAGTATAAATCATCAGAATAACCAATAGTGGCACAAATAGTGTCATAATAGTGGGATAT
>JABMRT010000141.1 GCA_013202295.1 Candidatus Zhuqueibacterota bacterium | reverse complement strand
TTTTAAAATCAGTGTGCATCCGTGAAAATCCGTGGCGAATTCATGCTTGTTGATTTGCGCTACCCACTCAAAACAACATAGCGCCATAAATTTAGTGAGTTGACCTACAAAGGAACAAACCCATGGACCCATCCGAAAAAACCGTCATCGTTCTCGGCGCAAGTAAAAATCCGGAGCGATACGCCAACAAGGCCATTCGACTTCTTGTGGACAATGGCTACCCGGTCATCCCCGTGAACCCGCGGGAACAGGAAATTGAGGGACTGCCCGTCGTTCATGTTCTCGCTGAGATCGATCAGCCTATTCACACAATCACTCTGTATATCGGCCCTCAGCGCTCAGAGAGAATGGGTGAAGACATCATCCTGCTCAAGCCGCAGCGTGTGATTTTTAATCCTGGAACAGAATCAGAGGCATTAAAATCACAACTGGAATCTGCTGGAATCCAATGCGTGGAAGGATGCACGCTCGTCATGCTGCATACAAAACAGTTTTAAAAACCTTTAGCCTATAACCTGTTGCCAATAGCCAAATGCGAACAGTCAATAGCGGTCATTTTAAATTTATCATTGGCATTTTTATTAAAATTGTAGTATAATGTTCTGAAAACATTTTCTTTACACGGCATGTCTGCCACAGGGGGGAACAGACTGTTGATGTCATTTTATTTGCTTACCTATTTTTTTCAAATGATACAAGATCGTTCCAGAGGAGGAACCAATGCAGGTTGCTAAATCGCTGCTGTCTGCTGCATTGTTACTAATGTTAATTGTTACGGGCTGTGCTAGCGTCTCTCAACGATCCGAGATAAAAACCGAAGGGGATCTCATTGAGTGGACCAACCGGACCAAAACCCATCCAGGGGATATTGAAGGTTGGAAAAATATCGGCGCATACTTATTCGAGGAGCAAAAATACAGCGCCTCCGCAAAGTACTTTCTGACCGCATATAAAATTGATCCGGCGGATGGCGAGACCCTGTACCATTTGGGCCGTGTTCTGGAAGAAATCGGTCGTGCGCCCAAAGCCCTCTTGATTTACGGGCGATACCAATCCGTATCGGCCTTCTCGGGGTACCGCAAGCTTATGGAGGCACGGTACCGCTATCTAACCCGCATCAAGGTCCGTGAAGAGATGCGCCATTTCATGGCCCAGGAAGATTTAATCCAGGCCACGAATCCGTCGCCACAGACCATTGCTGTGTTTCCTCTCAAACTAATTGGAGGCGAATCCCAGGCCGCCGCTCCGTTGGGCAAGGGCATCTCAGAGATGATCATGACCGATCTCAGTCAAATCGAGGGACTGGTCCTGGTTGAACGCATCCGTGTACAGGCTTTAATGGATGAAATCAATCTGGGTCAAACCGGACTCATGGATGAATCGACTTCGCCTAAATTCGGCAAGATGCTGGGCGCCGGGAAAATGGTGCATGGTACATTCAATATGTCAGGTACCAATCTGAACCTGGATGTCACGTACATGAATGTCATCCAGCAGAATTTCAGTGACCCAATGACCTTCTCGGATCGACTAAAGAACATGTTCCTTCTCGAAAAGGATCTGGTCTTCAAAATCATCGATGAAATGAATATCATGCTGACCCCCGAACAGCGCACGCGCATTCAGCATGTCCCGACCACGAATCTGCAGGCGTTTATGGCCTATTGTATGGGGCTCGAAATGGAAGACCGGGGCCAATTTCAAAACGCCGCCAATTATTATAAAAAGGCCACGGACCTTGATCCCAACTTTGATATGGCCAGCGCCAAAGCGGAAGAAAACCAAATGCTCCTGGCCGCGCAGGACCCACAGCCGCCGCGACAAGAAGCACAGCAGCAGCGCACCCGCACAGGAGGAGGGGGGATTCAGCAGGTTGATGCGGGTGGTCTTGATCGGGGACCGGACGATGGGATTACACAGACTTCACTCGTGAACGATCGTCTTGAAACCGTGAGCGGCAACATCGGCAATGCCGTGATTCCGAGTCAGGATTCGCGTAACCCGACTGAAGAAGCGGCCATTTCCAATTCAGAGCCGATTCTCGAAGATCTGCCCCTGCCGCCGGATTTACCAAACATTCGAATTCCATAAGCATTAATAACGGCAAATAGCGATGAGGATTGCCATGCGTTTCAAATATATATTATGGATTTTTTGCATTATTCCCGGATTGCTCTTAGCACAGTACGCGGATTGGGAAAACTATACCAACGGGGATGAAATCACGGCCATTGCCCAGGAAGGTGGCACTCTCTGGATCGGCACCACCGGAGGTCTTGTCAAGCTGGATACTACCACACGGACGGCCGAGCATTTCAACAAGACCAATTCCGGTTTGCCCATGCTGGATATTTCTGCTGTCAAGGTGGACTCACTCGGCAACAAATGGATAGGAACAATGGGCGCTGGACTTGTTCTGTATGATGATGCAACATGGACGGTTTTTGACTCGACTAATTCCGGCATTCCGCACGATGCGATTCTCGCCTTGGAACTTGGTGCGGAACACCAACCTCTCGTAGGAACGATATACGGTCTGGGTGCAAGAAATCAGGACGGGACATGGACTGTGTATAACACAGTCAACTCAAATCTCCCGTACAATCAGGTCAATGCAATTGCTTACAATCCACCTGACAGTGTTACCTGGATTGGCACTGAAGGTGGCGGTCTCTGGGAAACAAATGGCAGCACTATTGATAACGTTTATAACAACGCCCCCCCCGCTTACCTGCCAAGCAATTTCATCTCAGCCGTCGCAATTGACACCTCAGGCCGGCCCTGGATCGGCACCAACGGCAATGGCGTGGCCTACAACAGCGTTCTGGCCGGCTGGCAAATATATAACACTGGAAATTCATCCATACCAAGTGACAATATCACATGTCTTGGCATCGATGTGTCAAACAATCCCGTCATAGGTACGCAATCATCTGGTGTTTCAGAATTTCAAATCACGTCTTGGGTAACAACAGATACTTCGAATTCCAATATCCCTTCAAATAATATCAGCTTTTTATTTCTTGACGATCAGCAGGTGCCGTGGGTGGGTACGAACGATGAAGGAGTGGCTCGAATTAATGGTATTAATTTTGACACGAACTATAACAACACCTCCCAATCCGGCATCGCAAACAACAACCTGAGCCTGCTGGCGCCTACAACAACAGCGGGCCAGATGTGGTCCTTCTCAAGGAGTCAGGTGACATTTGAAAACGCACTCAGCTTTTACAACGGCACTATCTGGCAAACGCATACACCCTCCAATTCACCCTTGCCCGCAGATCAGATCAAAGATATTCATGTCGTTGGAGGCACTCTCCGTTTCTTTACCGAAGGTGGCGGCGCGGGCACATTTGACGGCTTGACGACATGGAATATTGAAAATACCGGCAATTCAAGTATTCCGGACAATTACTGTGTCTGCGCGGATGTGGACAACGACGGTGTGGTCTGGGTGGGGACTTACAGCGGTTTGGGCTACAATGACAAGGGATTATGGCGTGTATATAATACCGGAAATTCAACGATCCCGAATAATTTCATTGTGGCCGTCGCAGCCACGGACAGCAGCAACATCTGGGCGGCCTCCGAAGGGGCCGGTCCCGAATTGTATCATTACAACGGCACCGCATGGACCACATATACTACTGTGGAAGGACTGCCTGCCGGATTCATTCAGGATATCACACTCGATCCGCTAGGATTCCCCTATATCGGTATGACCACGGGTCTGGTTCACTTTGACGGAACCACATTCCGTCACTGGACCTCAGCCAATTCGCTGCTTCTGAATAACAATGTGGATGATGTGTATGTGGAAACAGACGGCACGATCTGGGCCAGTACACCATGGGGCGTCATGGAGCGCAGTGCAACGGATTCCGTATTTCATCACTTTAACAATTCCGGTTTGCCCGGTAATGGCGTCCGGGCCGTGAACCAGGATCCCGACGGCAATTTCTGGTTTGCCTCAACAAATGGTCTGGCCAAATACAATGCCGGCCCCGCACTGGAACCCGCGCTGACCATCACTCCCGGAACCCTGAATTTCGGCACAGAACTGGTAGGAAGTTCCACGAACCTGACATCTGTGCTAACCAATACAGGAGACACCAATCTCGAAATCTTTCAAATCATTGAGACCGGTACGGATACAGCCTCTTTCAGCCATGCAATAAACACACCGACTACCTGGACGCCCGGTTTATCCACCAATCTGAATGTGACATTCAGCCCATTCACTGAAGGCGCGAAACAGGCGTTTTATATCTTCATATCTAATGCACCTTCATCACCCGATACATTAACAGTACAAGGAAACGCGCAATTCCCGTCTCCCGAATTCAGCACGAATAAAAATGCGTTGGCATACGGAGAAATCTCGCTCGGTGTGACCACACCGGACACCTTAATCGTGACAAACACAGGGAACGACACACTCAAGCTTGAAAATCCTGAAATTTTCGGCCCGAACGCCAATCGATTCGCGATTGCATCCGGAGGTGGTACTGTGGATCTGCTGCCCGATCAGAGCCGGCAGCTTATCCTGAATTTCACACCCGCCGCGGAGCAGGAATATTCCGCATTTCTGGTCTTTTTCAGCAATGCTGACACATCCCCGGATTCTATTCCTCTAAGTGGAACGGGTATTTTTGCCTTTCCAGAGCTCACAAAAAGCACATCCACACTGGACTTTGGAACGATGAATATCAACGTGGAAGCCAATGTTTCAATCAGATTGGAAAGCACGGGTCAGCTCGCGGTGGAAGACATTACTGTCACACTCGAACAGGGTGTGGACAGCGTTTATTCAACCTCAAGTATTCCGGTCACACTTGATCCCGGATCGTCTGTCAATCTTGGAGTTTCATTTACTCCATTGGCTGCCATCACATATCCGGCGCTCATTGTCATTACCTCAAACGCGCCCTCATCACCCGATTCCATCGCAATCACCGGCACAGGCCGTGAAGTCGCGCTCTCATTGGAACCCTATGGCCTGGAATTCGGTACTGTACAAGTCGACAGCAGCACGACCCGATCCTTCTGGATGAAGAACAACAGCTATTCATCCATTCAGATCATTCGGAGTTTTTTCCGTCCACTTCTTGAAAACGCAGTCTATTCCGTGGTCGGGGATGTACCCCGTCAGCTTCCAGCCCTGGATTCCCTGCTCATAACACTGCGGTTTTCTCCCCGTCAAAATGAAACAGACAGTGCAGCATTCATCATTGAATCTACAGCCAACTCTTCTCCGGACAGCGTCTATTTAAGGGGCACAGGCCAATCCATGACCTTTGAATTTCCGGAACCTCCAGCGCCTCCAGCAGGTGAGGATTTCAGCTTGACTTTTACAGTGGATCCTCCCATTCCCGGCATCACAATCTGGGTGCATTACATCCAGACTGGCAGCACAGTGTGGGATTCCATTGCCTGTGAATACGAGGAACCCAATTACAACGCCATTTTACCCGAATCCATTCTGAGCCTTCGGGGACTTGTGTATTATATGTCCGTTGAGGATTCCACCGGGGCACCCATTTATCAGAACGGATCACCGGATGCGCCTGCTGCCTTTATCCCGGTGACTGTGGAAGAAGAAGTATCGCCCGTCGTACCGGAAGAGGAAACTTACACCCTGATCTCCGTGCCCTGTACTTTGGGGGATGATCGGATCATGGAGGTGTTGCGCGATGATCTGGGTGTGCAAAGCGCCAAATCATGGCGCATGTTCTACTGGGACCCGGTGGACAGCGTGTACGATGAATTTGATCCGATCCGAGATGCTCTGGATTGGACCTTCACACCCGGCATTGCATACTGGCTGATTACGAGAAACGGGAGCAGACTCACGATTGAAAATGGCGAATCCACAAACGGATTAGATCCTTTCTCAATCACCCTTCTTTCAGGATGGAACCAAATCGGCAATCCGTTTGCGTTCCGAGTCAGATGGAGCGATGTCATCAATACTGATATGCTTCAACTTGTGGGCCGGACCGGGACCAGCTATACCTATAACAATACCGTTCTGGAGCCGTGGACCGGCTACTTTGTCTACAATCCATATGAGGTACGGACGATTCAGATTCCTCCTGTGGAAGCCGTAACAACCACACCGAAGAGTTTGGATACTCAGCTCGCGGATGGAGAATTCACTGTTCGAATCAGCGCACACGGACTGACTTCGGATTATCTGGATGATCAAAATTTCGCGGGCATGAAAACATCCGCTAAAAATGGCTTTGATGCGAATGACTTCTTCGAAGCACCGCCTATCGGCGATCCGGTCAGCCTCAGTATCGTGGATGGCAAGATCAACTACGCAGGCAATTTCCGTCAATCCAATGATAAAGGCACATTCTGGGATCTGGCCCTTATGGTAACGGACAAGGCAGAAACCGTTCGGTTATCACTGGAATGGGCTGGACAGATGGCGGAAGGTTTCGACACCTGGTTGCTGGATCGGGACCGTGAATGCCTCATCCCGCTTCGGGACAACATGGCAGAAATCCAGATGTCGGGAAGTAACAGCATCAAATCCCTGCGTTTGATTGTGGGATCGGAATCCTACGCGGGGAATGTAAACGAGGGCATCCCGCTCATCCCCTATGAGTTTACATTGATGCAGAATTATCCCAATCCATTTAATCCGGAAACACAAATTCAATATCACCTGAAGGAAAAATCCAGTGTTAGACTCACAATTTATAATGTGCGCGGACAGCGAATCCGAACCCTTGCACATGGCATTGAATCCACCGGCCCGCATCATGTCACATGGGACAGCCGGAATGATAACGGCCTTTCCGTACCAAGCGGAATCTATATTTTCCGCCTTGAAACACCAACATACAACAATTCAAAGAAGATGATTTTGGTCAGGTAAGTCCTGGAGGAGTTCATGAGTAACGTCTATAAATGGATTACAATCTTTATTTTGGCTTCCGGGATCGTTCAAGCCCAGAATGCGTCATTAATCAGCCAGCAGCCATACGTGAAGCTGAATCTCTCGTATCAATCATGGCAGTCTGAAGCCATCATCAACTCATCGGAAATCGTCACACCTCTTTCGATTTACTATCCGATGAACCGGCAGACAGCCTTTATGCTGCGATCCTCTCAGGGATCTTTTAAAGGCGACGGCCTGTCCAATCTTTCGGGATTGGGCGACACGCAGCTCACCGCGCTTTATCATTTGATAGACAGCAATATATTGTTTCAACTGGGTGTGAATCTGCCTACCGGGCAAAGTCCTTTGACCTGGGAACAGTTTCAATCTTCCATTCAGCTTGGGCAAATTCATTATGGATATCGTCTTCCCCATTTTGGTCAGGGTTTGAACATCTCTCCGGGTGTTTCATGGGCCAAACCCATTAATGAACAAACGGTTCTGGGGCTTGGTGCCGCATTTCAGCTCAGTGGCAGCTATCAACCCCTTGCAGATTTTGATCAGAAATACAACCCGGGAAATGAAATCCTGCTCACCGGCGGCGTGGATTATCAGTTTGATAAAATCACCGCACTCTCATTTGATTTGATCCTTTCGTTTTATGGTACTGATGAATATGATACCACCGAAGTCTATAAATCTGGAAATAAAATCGTCGCCACACTTCAGTTTCAAAAATATTTTGGTGTCAAACATCTTCATCTCATGGCCCGGTTCCGGAGCCGCACCAAGAGCCAAAGTGTCAGCGGCGGTATTCTTGTTCAGGATGAAGAAAAAACCTACCCGGATCAGCTCCAGGCACTCGCACGCTACACCCTTCGGATGAATCCAAAAACACGGATCGTGCTTATTGGCGAGGCGCAGTACTTTTTTAATATGATAGAAATGGAAAGCCTCTCACTCATCGGAATTGGTGTGTCTCCGAGATATCAGGTGTCACCAAAAGCAATTTTGACAGGTCGCCTAAAATTGAACACAGGATTTTTTAAAGGATACTCAAAAACCATGGGCGGCGTAGAAGTCGCCGCGGGCATGGAGTACTTCTTTTAGCAAACGGATATTCAGTTTTTTTATCAAGCCCTTCCAAATTGGATGGGCTTTTTTATTCAGGACATTCCTGTTGCATCAAGTCCCTCCCCTGAGTACATTGAAACGGAAAATAACTTGGAGGAAAGCGCCATGAAACGTCTGTATAAAACTTTTTTGTTTCTCTGGATATTCCTAGCAATCAACCTCTGCTCACAGGTGTTGGATCACCCCTTAAATGTCATGACCTTCAACATCCGCTATGACAATCCGGATGACGGCCCAAATGCCTGGCCCCATCGAAAGGAACTCGTCGCAAGCACCATTGAATTTCATAAAGCGGATGTCGTGGGCATGCAGGAAGCCCTCGCCCATCAGCTGGATGAGCTTTCGGAACTGCTCCCGCATTTTAGCTGGATCGGTGTGGCACGCGATGACGGTAAAACAGCAGGAGAGTTCTCACCCATTTTCTTTCGAGCCGATCGTATGAGTCTTCTGGAAAATGGAACCTTCTGGCTCTCCGAAACGCCAGACAATGTGAGCCGAGGCTGGGATGCTGCCTGTCATCGCGTGGTCACATGGGGCCAGTTTCGGGATAAAATGAGTGGACAGGACGTTTACGTCTTCAACACCCACTTCGACCATCTCGGCCAGATAGCTCGCAAACAAAGTGCGCTTCTTGTCCGAAAAAAGGTAGTAGAGATTTCTCGGGGAAATCCGTTCATTCTGACTGGCGATTTCAATGCCGAGCCCGGATCGGATCCTATCCGTTTGCTGCTGGAATCAGCCATTATTCAGGACAGTCGTCTGAAAGCAGAACAGTCTCATCACGGCCCGACGTACACGTTTACAGGTTTTAATCCGAATCCGCAGGCAGAGGGTGATCCCATCGATTATATTTTCATCAGTCCACACTTTCAAGTCATCCGACACGCGACTATTTCGGACCATTTCAACGGCCGTCTGCCCTCGGATCATTATCCTGTTTTTGCGGAAATCAAATAGATTCTTGCTTGCATTTAAATAGTGGATCAAATATATTGAAACGATAAGTAAACCGAATTCAAATTTGAAGGAAGTGGAAAATGAAGGATAAGAAAAAGAAACTGACAAACAATGTGGGTGCACCGGTTGCTGATAATCAAAATGTCATGACTGCCGGACCGCGTGGCCCGATGATGCTTCAGCATGTTTGGTATCTGGAGAAGCTCGCCCACTTTGACCGCGAAGTGATTCCGGAGCGGCGAATGCACGCAAAAGGATCTGGCGCTTATGGCACGTTTACCGTCACACACGACATCACAAAATACACCAAAGCAAAAATCTTTTCCGAAATTGGAAAGAAAACTGAACTGTTCGCCCGTTTCTCGACAGTGGCAGGCGAGCGTGGTGCGGCTGATGCAGAACGCGACATCCGCGGTTTTGCAATGAAGTTCTACACTGAAGAGGGCAACTGGGACCTGGTAGGCAACAACACACCTGTGTTCTTCTTGCGAGATCCCCTCAAGTTTCCTGATTTAAATCATGCTGTGAAACGCGATCCCAAGACCAACCTGCGGAGTGCCCGCAACAACTGGGACTTCTGGACCAATCTACCCGAGGCGCTTCACCAGGTGACCATCACCATGAGTGACCGGGGTATCCCCTATTCTTACCGCCACATGAATGGGTATGGAAGCCACACTTTCAGCCTGCTTAACGCCAAAAACGAGCGGTTCTGGGTCAAGTTCCATCTAAAAACCGCGCAGGGGATTAAAAATATCACTGATGCGGAAGCCGAAGCAATCGTCGGCAAAGACCGGGAAAGCCATCAGCGCGACTTATTTGAAAGCATTGAAAAGGGAAACTTCCCCAAGTGGAATATGAAAATTCAAGTCATCCCGGAAAAAGACGCCGTCAAGTTTCCATTCAATCCCTTCGATTTGACCAAGGTTTGGCCGCATAAGGACTACCCGCTTATGGATGTGGGCGTGTTCGAACTAAACAAAAATCCAGAAAACTACTTCGCCGAAGTTGAGCAGGCCGCCTTCAATCCGGCCAACATTGTACCCGGCATCGGATTCTCCCCGGACAAGATGCTGCAAGGACGTCTCTTCTCCTATGGTGATGCACAACGGTACCGTCTTGGTGTGAACCATCATCTGATTCCAGTCAACCGCGCTCGCTGTCCGGTCACCGGCTACCATCGTGACGGCAAGATGCGTGTGGATGACAATTACGGTGGTACCCTCGGATACGAACCCAACAGCTACGGCGAATGGCAGGAGCAACCTGAATTTCGTGAGCCGCCACTCGCGCTTGATGGCGCGGCCGATCACTGGAATTTCCGTGAAGATGACGATGATTACTATTCCCAGCCCCGAGACCTGTTTCGGATAATGAGCTCAGGACAGCAAAAGGTCCTTTTCGAGAATACGGCCAGAGCCATGGGTGATGCACCCAAGGAAATCAAGATCCGCCATATTGGCAATTGCATGAAAGCCGATCCGGATTACGGCAAAGGAGTGGCAGAGGCGATGGGAATCCCGTTGAGCGAAATCCCAGAATAGTCTGCTTTAGAAACACGGAACAATAATATAATGATACACCTTGATTGAAAGGAGTGCTTCATGCAATGCCCGGCTTGTGACCATGCACTGACAGAAAAAACTGTGGGTGAACTCGTAGTGGATGTATGTCATGGATGCGGCGGCATCTGGTTTGATCTGTTCGAGATCAAGAAAGTAGATGAGCAGCATGAAACCACAGGGGAGTCGCTGCTGGATATTGAAAAAGATCCACAAGTCGTGGTGGATCAGACCAAGCGCCGTAATTGCCCGAAATGTGAGAATATGGTGATGATGCGCCACTTCAACAGCGTGAAGCGCGAGATCGAAGTGGATGAATGCCCGAAATGTGGTGGCTACTGGCTGGACACGAATGAGCTGGCTCAGATTCGCGCACAATATGTTTCCGAAGAAGAAAAAACGCAAGCCGCACAAACCATGTTTAATGATATCTCGGCGGATGCATTTGCGCCGATGCACGCTGAAAGCAAGGAAGCAGCAGAAAAGGCGAAGCGCATTGCCAACATGTTCAAGTTTATATGTCCGAGCACCTACATTCCCGGAAAGCAAAAATGGGGCGCATTTTAATGCTTTAAGGAAACAGCGAACGGATTATTTAACCCCGGCCATGTGTCGGGGTTTTATGCATGATTTAGTCATATATTTTATATTTAATGTGGATTTTATATGCATGAATTCTTATTCATACTGGAATCCGTTGCGCCGGTATTCCTGATCACCTTTCTCGGGATGGTCCTTAAACGCGTGCATATGATTAACGATCAATTTGTCGCTGATTCGTCCAAACTGGTGTTCAATGTGGCCATGCCAGTTTTGGTTTTTCTCAAGCTGAGTGAAGTCAACTTCGGTCAGGTGTTCCAGATCCGTCAAATTCTCTATCTTTATTTCGCGACATTTACCGCAGTAGTCATCATCTGGCTTTCGGTCCTTCGGTTGATTCCACAAGGAGAGGATAGAGGGGCTTTTATTCAAGGAGCAGTCCGGAGTAATTTCGCCATTGTGGGTTTCGCCATCATCTCCAATTTGTTCGGAGAAGCAGCACTCAGTAAAGCGGCCATGGTGCTTGCCTTTATCATGCCCCTGCATAATATACTTTCAGTGATCATACTCACATTATCATCCCATCCTGGAAAAACCGTGGAATGGAAAACAATCTTCAGTCGAGTTATCAAGAATCCCCTGATTGTTTCAGCGGCCATCGCTATACTTTTCGCTGTTTTTAAAATTCCTGTACATTCTATTTTCAAAAATACCGGCAACTATCTGGCCGGTATCACGCTGCCCCTTGCACTTTTGGGAATTGGGGGTTCACTCAACATAGATGAAATAAAACGTGCTTCTAAAATGGCGTTCGCAGCATCTGGTATCAAGCTGATTCTTCTCCCCTTGCTCGGTACTTTAGGTGCAATATGGATTGGCATGCGAGGACAGGATCTGGCTGTGATTTTCATCCTTTTCGCGGCTCCTACGGCCATAGCCAGTTTCGTGATGGCCCAGACCATGGGCGCCAACAGCCGGTTGGCAGGAAACATTGTGATCATCAGCACATTTGGGGCCGTTCTGACTATTACTGTTGGATTGTATATTTTAAAATATTATCAGCTTATCTAGATCATTAGCACAAATAAATCAGGAGGCCTGCCATGAATTCCTTTCGATTCACCTGCCCAAAATGCAGCAACACCGAGTACAAAACCGATACAATTCGTACAACTGGAGGTTTCTTGAGTAAAATCTTTGATGTGCAAAACAAGAAATTCACAACCGTCACCTGCACGCGTTGTTCTTTTACTGAATTTTACAGGACAGACTCCAGTATGCTCGGCAACATATTTGACTTCCTTACCGATTGACCCCGTTTTACATAATTAAATGTGAGGATTTAAATAGGTTTCTATAAAATCGAGTTCGTAGATTAACAAAAAGTTGACTTGCCACAGATTGACACAGATGAAACACGGATCGAATGAAGTCAAAACAAAAATATATCAGAGTCTATAATAGGCTCTGATTTTGAAGTACAATTCTAAAGAGGAACCTCAATTACTTAATGAATTAAGGGCAACCGAAATGAATGTTGGGCTGCTCATAAATATCGGAAAAGAAAAACTTGTGTTAACCGTTTTGTTTATTAAATCTGTGTTAATCGGTGAAAATCCGTGGCTAAATCATTTCATATTGATCTTGTATCACTCAAAGCGATATAGAACTTTAAAATACCTGTTTCATTAAAAGCAGTTTTTCCTTAAATTGTCGTTTCATGGACAGGTTCTTTTCTAGATGTATATAGGATTGACTTAAATGAATATATTGGGCATATCCGCATTTTACCACGACAGCGCTGCTTGTCTCGTTCAGGATGGCCTCATCCGTGCCGCAGCTCAGGAAGAGCGTTTCACACGGAAAAAACATGACTTCAATTTTCCGATAAATGCCATTAATTCGTGCCTCAAACAAGGTGGATTGACGGCGAGAAAATTGGATCATGTCATCTTTTATGACAAACCCTTTCTAAAATTTGAGCGAATCCTGGAAACCTATGTGCAATATGCGCCGATTGGGATTGGATCTTTCATCAAGGCCATGCCCCTCTGGATCAAGCAAAAATTATGGACGCAGAGCAACATCCAGGACGCGCTTGAGGACTATAAAGGCAAAATTCTGTTCGCCCCTCACCATCAATCACATGCGGCCTCCGCGTTCTATCCCTCGCCCTTCGAAGAAGCGGCCATAATCACCACGGATGGTGTGGGTGAGTGGACCACAACAAGCATGGGTTTTGGCCGGAGCAATCAGATCGATCTCCTTAAAGAAATCCATTTCCCCCATTCACTCGGGATGCTCTATTCGGCCTTTACGTATTACACTGGATTCAAGGTCAACTCCGGCGAATATAAGGTCATGGGCCTGGCACCCTACGGCGAACCCAAATACGCACAATTGATTCTGGATTATTTGATTGATCTGAAAGAAGACGGCTCCTTCCGGCTGAATATGGATTATTTTAATTTCGCGGCCGGACTGACCATGACCAATCGGAAATTTCACAAACTGTTCGGCGGGCCGCCCCGCAAATCCGAGACCCTGCTGGCCCAGAAAGAAATGGACCTTGCCCGCTCTGTGCAGGAAGTAACTGAGATGGCTCTGCTCAGGATGGCCCGCCACGCCAAGGCTGAAACCGGAGCGAAACATCTCTGTCTCGCAGGCGGCGTGGCTTTGAACTGTGTGGCCAATGGTATTATTCTCAGGGAAAACATTTTCGAAGACATCTGGATGCAGCCTGCCGCCGGAGATGCAGGTGGCGCATTGGGTGCAGCGCTCGCGGTCTGGTATGACTATCTGGGAAATAAGCGGACTGTTACAAAGGGATCCGATGTTCAGCAGGGTTCCTATCTCGGTCCTGAATATCAGGAAAAGGAAATTACGAGCTTTCTCAATAACCATCAAATTCCCAATCGCAAGATGGAATCTTCGAACATGATGGATGACCTCGCGGATCTGATCGCCAATGAAAATGTGATTGGATGGTTTCAGGGACGCATGGAATTCGGCCCGCGCGCGTTAGGCGGCCGCAGTATTCTGGGCGATGCCCGCTCCACCAAAATGCAGAAAAAGATGAATCTCAAGATCAAATATCGGGAATCCTTTCGACCTTTCGCACCTTCTGTTTTGGATGAACATGTTTCTGATTATTTCGAGATCGACCGGCAGAGTCCCTATATGATGTTGGTTGCGCCAGTGAAAAAGGAACGTCAGCGTCAAATGTCGGATGAGGAAATCAACCTGTTCGGTATTGACAAACTCAATGTGCTGCGCTCAGATATTCCGGCCATTACCCATGTCGATTATTCGGCCCGAATTCAAACCGTGCATAAAAAAACCAACCCGCTTTACTGGCAGCTCATTCATACCTTCTACAAAAAAACCGGATGCCCGGTGGTTGTGAACACCTCATTCAATGTACGCGGCGAACCTATCGTATGCACTCCGCTGGATGCCTACAAATGCTTCATGCGCACGGAGATGGATTATCTGGTGCTCGGCCCCTATTTGCTGGACAAAAAGGATCAGCCGGAGTTTCATGATGACATTGACTGGCGCGAAATCTTTGAACTGGATTGAGGATTATGGACAAATCTAAATTTAATGATAAAAGGGAATGGCGAAAATTCGGTGTGGGTGTGACGATTATTCTATCCGGGATTGCCACAATTCAATTGATTAAATCCAATCCCTTGTATGTTTATTTTTATGCGGGTGGTGGATTTTTCCTCTTATGTGGATTGCTGATTCCCATCCTGTTGAAACCGGTTTTTATCCTCTTTTCATATCTGGGTGTCGTGATGGGATGGTTCATGACACGCGTCATCCTCAGTGTTTTATTTTATGCGATCATCACACCGATCGGTCTGATTTCACGACTTTTCGGCCAACACCATCTCATCCTCCGTCCTGATTCGAATATGGACACATATTGGATGGCCGCTGAAAAGCAGAAAGACAGATCGAAAGAATTTGAAAGGCAGTTTTAATAGAATGATTTAGGAGTAATGCATGTCAAAAGGCACAATCATTGTAGAATTCTGGGTGTTTTTAAAAGAACGTAAAAAATGGTGGCTCGTACCCATTGTGGTCTTTCTGTTGCTCTTGGGAGTTCTGATTGTTTTAACAGAGGGATCTGCACTCGCACCCTTTATTTACGCGCTCTTTTAGTCGGTAAAAGTAGAATAGAACCATGCTTTGGGAAACAGGCTCTCCATAAGTTGCGGAGGGTCGTTTCCCGGTTTTTTTATAAATCCCACCCCCAGCACAATTTCGTTATAACGAACAATAACATATCCTGTTTCAGAAACATGTACCATCTGTTCGGGATGTAAAGTGATCAGCTCCCTTCTCATATACAGTTCGATTTGCTCACGCGAGAGTGTGACATAATGGTGTTGCAAACGCAAACCCATGAGCTGCGCGATTGGCGTGGACAATTTGGGATAGAGCGAATTTGCACGCATAAAAGGCAGGCCCGTCTTGTTCACTTCTGGACAAATCGGTACGGTGTGATCCTTCGCAGTGATGGCTATCCTTTCCTTCTTCGTAGAAAAAAACTGATAATTGTCCCATTCGGATTCATGAATCGCGAAACGTGCGGATATCAATTTCAGCCAGTCGGTGATGTGATCTGTTTTTCGGGAAATCTGATCCGGCCGCTTCACGGATTGAGTGGCAGTCAACTTCCGGTTTTTTGTAATCGGGCTGCCTTGCTCTTCCTTCTTTTCAAGAACCGCGATAAAAAATCCGCCTGTATCATTATGATGGGGCCAGATACGAATTGTGTGCCGGAGAGAAGGGTCGAATGCCTTGCCCTCCCATTCCTGAAGTCCGGGGCTGGTTTGAAATTCGGAGATCTGCGCAGGGACAAGGGTCAACTGTTCCGGTCCATATTTTTTCAGCACCGAAGCCACAACCATTTCATTCTCTTCAGGCGCAAAGGTGCAGGTTGAGTACACAATGCGACCGCCCACACGGCAGAGTTGAAATGCCTTTTCGAGTAACAGGGTTTGTATACGGGCTAGAGCACGGACTTTCCCGTTATCCAGTCTGTATGCAACTTCACGATTCTTCCGGAGGGTGCCTTCACACGAACAGGGCACATCGACCAGGATGCGGTCAAAGTATCCCGCGTCTTTGGGGTAATTCACACCATCATACACAGTAGTGGACACATTCATAAGACCCATTCGGAGCAGCCCCTGACGGAGTGCCTGAATCCGGCCCTGATCGCGGTCATTGGCAATTAGGGTGCCCGTATTTTTCATGGCCCATCCAATCTGAATGGTCTTGCTTCCCGGTGCAGCACAGAGATCCAACACCCGTTCATGCGGCTGAGGATCAAGTAAAGAAACCGGAAGCATGGAGACGGTCTCCATCACGCTGTACAATCCGGCCCAGAACGCCCAATGCCTGCCCGGATTCTCCAACCCATTCTGGATCTGAAATCCACCCGAAATTCCCGAGATGGACTTTAACTTAACTCCATCTGAATGAAGAAATAACGCAAGTTGGTCGGGTGTGGTTTTGATTGGATTGGTTCGGATACAAGTTGAGAGCGGTAAGGTCAAAGACCGCTCGAATGCATCCCAGTCATCTACTATGGATGCATAACGTCGATACCATTGGAGATAATCTATATCACTCATTATGGAAAAATATCCGATTGTAAATACAAAGGCCCATCCAGAGATGGGCCTGAATTATCTTGGCATTTGGGAGAGTTTTTACATCAATCCTTTATCATATCCCCCGTCAATCACAATGTTACTGCCCGTGATATAACTTGCCTTTTCCGAGTCCAGAAAGGTCACAAGATTGGCCAGCTCTTCCGGATCACCGATCCGGCCCAAGGGAATCTCCGAAACCGCATCCGTTAAAACCTCTGCTGCAGATTGACCGCTCTTTTTCTCTCGATCATTTAGGAGATTTCCCACCCGCTCGGTCATGAAATATCCGGGACAAATCGCATTCACCAGAATATTGTCGGCTGCATAATCCTGCGACTGGCATTTGGCCAGCCCCACAACTGCGGGACGGAGCACATTGGACAAAAAGAGTCGGGGAATCGGCTGTTTTGCCGTGATCGACGCCAAATGGATAATACGCCCCCATTTCTTTTTCTGCATGCCTGGAATCACAGCTTTTGATAAGCGTACCGCACTCATGAGTGTGGTCTGTATTGCGTGTTGCCAGTCATCTTCATCCACGTCTTCAGAAGTGCCCGGAGGCGGTCCGCCATTATTGGTAATCAGAATATCCACTCCACCAAAGAGATCGAGCGTTTCTGTCATCAACCAGTCGATTTGCTCCCGATTGGTTAAATCCAGGGCCAGGGGAAAAACCGTCACGCCAGTCTGCAATAAAATCTCATCCGCTGTTTTTTCGAGAACTTCCTTGTTTCGCGCGCAAATAACCAATTTGGTTCCTTCCCGCGCCAAAGCCCAGGCTATGGCCTTTCCAAGCCCGCGGCTCGAAGCAGCCACCAGGGCAACTTTGTTTTTTAATCCGAAATCCATAGCGTTCTCCGGTTTAGAGGAATCGACTTGCGATTTACAGAAATTGAATCAGTGCCTTACAATTTAGCAAATAACTGGGTATTGATTCAACCTTATTTTTCAAAAACTAAAACTATTTGAATTTTACAGTTTGACTTCATGTTTTTATGTGATTAGTACTAATCAACAAATATAAACTCGCCTCGGATTTTCACGGATGCACACCGATTTAAATAGACGAGATGATTACACTCAAATTTTTCTTTTTCCGAAACTGATCTACAATCCGACAATCAGTCAAGTTGCTTTCAATACGATTAACAATTGGAGCTCATCTTTCTAATTGTGCTTTATCAACACTTCCAGTTCAATAATATAACCTTGAAAAATGGATCAGATTATAATGACTATTTTTTTCTAATCATTTCTTGCTATCTTTGCTTCATCCGTGTTTATCTGTGGCCCATTGCATTTATGATACCCACTCGATTTGACAAAGCACCCAGAGTTTTCATTTCTGGATCGAGATAAATCGCCGAATGGATCGATCATAAGTTTTTTCAATATGATCTGGAAAATAGCAAGCTGGGAGCTCGCCCATTCTCTGATGATAGACCAGACATTCACAGCATTTCCCTTTTCTTGAACATGGCTCATAAGAGCAATTGCATCGGGCTTTGTTTTGAGCATAATTATTGCAATCAGCCATCGACAACAACCTCCATGATTAAGAGTGTAAATGTTTCTCAGGATTCCTTTTTTGTTTTTTTAATTATCCGAACCCATTTGACAGTACGCCGGGTTCCCGATATTACGGAGATTGCACAAGTTTCGAGGTTCAACTTTTCACCACGTCTCGGAATGTGCCCCATTTTAAACATCATGAATCCACCCAGGGTATTGTAGTCCCCCTCGGGAAAATGGAGCTGAAACCTTTCATTGAGTTCATCAATATCTACTCGTGCGTTCACATCGATTTGAGATGGGCCGATTTTTCGATACAGGCTGGCCTCTCCATCAAATTCATCCTGGATATCACCAAAGAACTCCTCGATTAAATCTTCAAGTGTAATCAATCCGGCTGTACCGCCATATTCATCCACAACAATGGCCATTCCAATTGAATCAGTCTGCATTTCATTCAGAAAGCTGGCCATCTGTTTGAGCTCCGGCACAAAGTGAACAGGGCGAAGCACATCGGAAATGGATTTGGGATCTTCAATAAGCACATCACGGGCCAGCACCACACCCAGAATATTATCAATGTTTTCACCTGTCACCGGCAACCGCGAGTATCCGGTTTTATTAAAAATATTGCGGAGTTCTGAAATATTTAAATCCTTCGGTACTGCCTCAATTTCAGTACGATGAATCATCACATCGCTGAGTTTGTAGGATCCCCGTAGGATGAATCTCGAAATCAAATCATGCTCATCCTCATCAACCACACCTGTATGCTTGCCCTCATGAAGCAAACGTACCATTTCCTCGCGGCTGAACACACGACTCGTCAGATTGTCTTGCAGTCCAGTGAAACGGATCAACAAACGTGTAAAAATTCTAGCAAGTAAAATCAATGGATAAAGGATAAAGTAAAAAATGCGAATAATCGGCGCAGCACGGATAGAGAAATCCGTGGGGCGGTCACTTGCCAAAGTTTTGGGAATGATCTCTCCAAACGTGAGAATAATGAGAGAGCCTAGCGCAGTAATGGCGAATCCATTAAGATACGATTTAAGATACAAGGCAAAAAGAGAAGAGGCTATCACCATCACCAGATTGTTTCCGATTAGCGTGGTAATTAAAAATTGGTCAGGGTGCTGGCAATACTCAAGCGCAAGGGCGGCGCCTTTCACTTTTTGACGGATCCATACCTCAAGCTTGATCCGTCGGGCGGCAGTCAAAGCGGTTTCAGCACCTGAAAAGAAAGCGGACAATATAAGTGCGATTATAAAAAATGCAAAAGTAATGGTTGTTCCTCTTTATTTATTTTGGATGAGAATGCGGCCTCCTGTATTCTCCTGAAGCGTTTCTGTGAGTATTGAACAGTGCGATATTCTAACATCAACTGCAAGCTCGGTTTCATCCCCGTATTGTGTTGTCTGAATCGTTGCGTGATATTTTGAAAGAATCGTCATCACCGATCCGGTCAAATCATAGGGAAACCGCAACGAAATGCGCTTCATTTGAAACTGTTCGACTATTCTGGATGCATCAAGTGTTTCACGCGCACATTGTCCGTACGCCCGCACTAAACCGCCAGTACCCAGTTTGGTACCCCCGAAATACCGGGTCACCACACATACGACTTGAGTCAAATTCCGGCCCTGAATCATATCCAGGATGGGCTTACCAGCCGTACCCGAAGGCTCGCCATCATCATTGTAGCGAAATTGTATTGAAGGATCAAGACCAATCACATACGCATAGCAATTGTGTGTGGCATCGTAATATGTTTTGGATCGTTCCGAGATGATCTGCTCGGCTTCCTGTTTATCTTTTGCAGGCGACACAAATCCAATGAAGCGGGATCCCTTGATCTTAATCTCGGTATGGGCGGATTTATCTAATGTCAGATAGCTGTCACTCAAAACTGTTGAAAGTTGGATTGTGTTTCACTGCTGTCCCGGTTGGATGAAATTTATTGCATCACCATAAGCCGACCGATTTCTGAAGTTTGAATCTTCCGATCCCCTTCATACGTATTGGCTATCACCTTGTACAGATAAATGCCATTGGCCAGGGCATCGCCCGTCACATCCCGTCCATTCCAGGCGATCATGTTAAATCCGGGCATGACCAGATAACCCGTGAGATGCCGGATCTGCCTGCCGCTGATCGTGTAAATCTTGATCTCAACCTCAGCGTCCCGGTTGATTCGAAATGTAAAGTGTGTGGATGTCTGCATCGGATTCGGATAATTGAGAACTTCTTCGATCTGGAGCCGGCCGCTTGGCACATATTCAAATTCTATGCTCTCCGTTGAAGAATTGTTCGCATTGTCCCACGCTTTAAGTTGGAGGGAGTATCGCTGTTCCGCAAGATCGGGAAATGTATATTGAATACGGCCCTTTAGATAACTGCCTTCATTATAATTGAAATACTCGGTCACATCTACGGTCTCATCATTTAATGTCAGCATGAGTTTATGGCCGATATCACCGGTAAGATTGATACCGGTTGAGTCATCCTCTATCTCGGCCAGAAGTTCGGGTATACCACTGACCATGCCGCCGGAAAGAAAGGTTTCCTGATCAGCGAAGGCGATATGAATCTGGGGACCCTGATTGTCCTCCACCTCGCTGCTGCCGCCCAACGACAACCCATCTTGATAACCCGCGCCGTCGGTTTCATCACCCCAGGCGTAAAGGGAGATCCTGCCTGTGTTGCTGCCATAGGAGATGTCTTTGGGCACAATGAACGCGCTTTCGAACCGGCCATTCTGAACTGCTGCGTCGCCACGAAAGAGTGTATTGCCGGGCAATTTATAGGTTCTGTTTTTATAGGTGGAGGTTTTCTCAGCGTCATAGACTTGCAGGGTGACATGGCCATTGAAATCGGTTCGGACAACGCCATTTTGTTCGACCGCGCCTTCAACCGTGACTGTGCCGAGGGCCGACAGTACATCGGGATCAACGCGCGTGATCTGCACCGATTCTCTCGGTGAACCGATCATCATCGTGGGATCGCCTAAAATGTGATACTTCTGATTGTTTATATACTGCTCCACATAGGCTTCTTTCGCTGCCCGGAGCGCATCTCCAATCCGGATGGGTTGACTGTCTTCTCCGAGGAGTCTTTCAACTGTTTTCGCGTTCAGATTCTCGTTGGCATCTGCATAGCAATCCCGCGAAGCCGCAATCACCGCAATGGCGCCTTTCCCCTCGCTTATGATCAGATCTTCAGCAAAACTGGATTTCTGAATGTTGTCATACCATCCAAACCGGCAGGTGGCTGCATAAAAAATAGGATGTCTTGACACGTTATAAAGGCTGGACATATCCCTGTCTCGAACAAAAGTCCATTCATGCGCCCAGAGATCTTCATTGCCATGACCGATATAATTCACGAAAAGGGTGCCACGATTGATCTGATCGATTAGGGCTTCCGCGGCCTTGGGTTTACGCGGTCCCTGTATTGTACTTTCTGTGGGATATTCGCTCAGATATATTTTTTTCAGATTATACAGGGGGCCAATGACTTTTTCCGCAAGATCAATGGATGCAGTCAGGTGGGTCCATTCGCTTTGTGTACTGGGAGTAATTTCATCATCACTCGTAATTGTAACCAGATTGCGCCACGCTCCTTTGTCCGATCCGGACTCGTATTGACTAATCTTTCTCACCACGATTTCGGCTTCTTCTTCTGTCTGAACCGGTATTCGGCCCACAGCCATGGCCATGACATGCTGACTTTGAGCCATGGCGTCCGGCACATAGGTATACCAGTCATCCGTGGCACGTGCCCGGTCCTCATATCCCCCGGTTTCATACGGCGGAATCCAGTTCTCGTCAGAGGAGGAGAGGATATTGCGATAATCATAATCGCCATCCCCGAATAACAGCAGGTAGGATGGCGGCACACTCCAGGTCTCCACAGCGGTTTTCATAAAATCTCGGATTGCTGTAGGATCATACAGGCCCCAGCTGAATTCATTGAACACATCCTGAATATCCACAACCAGAACAGACAGCGAGTCTGTGGATTCTTTATGCACCTTCAGCCGTTCTGCCTGATCCTTGAAATCTTTATGGGTGATAATGATCAGATCTGCGGCATTGGAAGGATCTCTTAAATTAGTCCGCTCCACGAATTCGAGATTGGATGGGGATCGATACGCGGCTGAATTGGCTGCATAATAAAGTCTGGGTGTGGAATCCGTGACTGCGTCTGTGAACGTATGAACACTTCCTTCCTCTGTCAGCCGCATCCGGTGAATCAAAGCTGGATCGGTTACATCCAGCACCAGGGTCTCGCCACTGAATCCGGAGAGTTGATAGGTGTAAGTGCCTATGGGAAAGGGAGAAGTAAATCTCAGCCGGTCATCGGAAAGGTGCAGATCACGGGAATAAACCACCTCAAACCAGTTCACATACGCCTCTGAAATAGTGCTTGAACCGGAATAGTCAATGGTCAATGTGTTCTGGCCCGACTCGCCGCTGGAGAATGTCGATGCACTGAAATCCATATAACGATACGAATTGATCGAGACTGTGGTAAGGGGGTTATCATTCAAAGAGATGGAAAATGCATGCCGGATCAGCATATGGCTGAAGAATTGAAGTGTGATTTCAATGGGATCGCCCTCAATCAGATCGGTCATGGTAAAGTCATACGACCGGCTTGGCAAATCCGCCGTCAGGTTCTGTCCCACCCAGTGTATGCCGCCATTTTCAGTGTTCACCATATCCTGCTCATAAAAAAGACGGTCTTGAAATGAAGTGAATACCTGCGTCCCTGCACCGGATATTGCTGATGCGTATGAAATCCGCTGACCGGGGATCTCATCATTAAAAGTCAGCCAGTACACATTCTCATCAGTAAACAGATTGATGTAATGGCGGAAGCTCTCATCATCCTCGCGCCATTCCCAGCCTGTAATGCCTTTGCCATAAAAAAGCAGGTAATCGGAGGCATCAAATGAACCGTCTTCTGTGCCTGAGAGAAGAATGGGATTTTCAACGAGCGAATCGGGCCGGGTTACGGACAAATCTTGAGACAGCACGCGGCCGCCATTGTTATAGATCTTCAAGGTTTGGGGATCTATGGACTCAATATCAATCCCATTGTCGGAAAGGAAAGAGCCTGTGACCTTGTAAAGTCCTTCTTCTGTAACCGGGATTTTATACCAGGGACCTGAGCTGGTCAGGCTTTTTCTGGAGGATATCACGCGGCGTTCCACACGCCAGTTTCTGGCTTGATTATAGTTTAATAGGATGGAACGATAAAAGCTTTCATTGACCAATTTGGGATGTTTTGTCTGAGAGGCCAACTGAGGAGAGTCGAATCGTATTTGCACGATCATGGAGCGGATGACCATGAGCTCCTTTGTTGTGGGATCAACCTGAACTGGATTCAGTGTGATTTTGAGAACCCGGTATGGGCCCATCTGAATGGGATTAGAGACTTCCCAGCGTACCTTTGGCTGAAATCCTGGCTGAGAGTAGGATTCACCTTCTGAGTAAACCTCCACTGACATGTTGTCCACACGTTCAAAAAAGGGCACGGGAAGAACACGGATATCTGTAAGTGTCTCTACTTCACCCGGAATAACCGTTACATCCGCGCTGCCTGTAGGAGGAATGGCCACAGTGAGAACCGACCGGGGAATCTGGGGCAATCCCGATTCAGAGCCGTATCCGCCCCCTGAATAGCTGATCCGGTGATAGGTCTTATCTTGAGCTTGGACTGTGTCAATGGTAAAATCCGTCAGGGAAAATTCAATTAGACAGCCAGAGTCATCAGATTGATTTACGGAAACATCGGATCTAACAGATCCGAAAAACAGCAAAACAACAGATAATATATATTGATATTTTCGAACAAATGACATTGACTCTATCCCCTTTAAATCTTTAAGGAATATCTCTCTCACTCCGTAATTACGGTGTGATAAAAAATATAGAAAACGAATCCCTAAAACAAAAGGGAAAAGTATCGTTTCCCATCATAAACCCTATTATTTTAGGAAGGTTCCTGAATGAATCTGAAGCTGGCGATCTGTTAAACCAGGAATACAAAAATACCTGGACAAACCACACGGTTACAATACCACGCCAGAAATTCATGATTACCTCACCAATTAGAAATCTGTGAAAGGAGACTCAATGAACAAAAACGCGGTAACGAGTGGTGGCGGTAAAACCTCTATCAGTTATTTTCGGGGATGAATCACATATTGCAGCAAATTCAATTCGATGAAAAACATCTTATTGTGAATTGAATATATAAAAATTTCTTTGAAGATAAAAGAAAAAATGCCCTATGTTGATTTAAGTGGAGTGTTTAAAATCTCCAAATTACAATAGTCAAATAACAATAGAGTCATCATCTATCCACAAAGCATACGATCCGTTTAGAATTGAAAAATCTCTCTATTTATCGGGATGATTTAAAGATCTATCAACATATATAAAACACTTGAATTCTGTTCCGAAAATGCTTAATATTTTTCATGGAAGAAACCCAATCATCTCAGCCTAACACGGCCCGCCAGATCAAACGAATCACCTGGATCGGAATCGTGATTAATGTAGCATTGGCTGCCCTGAAGTTTATTGTGGGGACTCTCGGCCGAAGTCAGGCCGTGATGGCCGATGCGGTGCACAGTTTGTCCGATCTGGGAACAGACCTCGCTATCTTGCTGGGCGTGAAATACTGGACTGCCCCTGCGGATGACAATCACCCCTACGGACACAGACGCATTGAATCCCTGATCACGGCATTCATAGGTGTGCTTCTCGGTGGTGCTGCTCTCCAGATAGGTTTTGATGCCTTACGATCCATACGAGAGCCTCATCTATCGTCTCCTGGATGGATCGCCTTGATCGGTCCGCTTCTTTCCATTTTTCTTAAGGAAGGCGTATTTCGCTGGACGATTTCAGTGGGTAAACGCACACGTTCCAAGGCAGTTATGGCCAATGCCTGGCATCACAGATCCGACGCGATCAGCTCTTTGCCCGCCTTTTTTGCAGTGCTGGGTTCCGCGTGGAATCCATCACTTGCTTTTCTTGATCATGTTGGTGCAATCATCGTTTCGGTATTTATTCTTAGGGTGGCCTGGAATATCCTCATTCCCGCCCTCAATGAACTTTCTGATCAGGGTGCCACTGAAAAAGAGGTTCAACAAATCAAGAAACTTGTGCAAAAAACTCCGGGCGTGACCTCTGCCCATAAATTGCGGACACGACGTGTGGGCTATGGATTTTTCGTGGATCTGCATATTCAGGTACCCGGAGACATGCCCGTATATGAGGGCCACGCAATCTCTGAGACTGTTACGGCCCGGCTGATCGAACAGGGGCCCAATGTGCTCGATGTGTGCGTGCACATTGAACCTGACACCTAAGTTTCACAGCGGGGATAATTCGAAGGTTTTTATTATGACATATGAATCTGATGTCTGCTGAACGACCTTAAATCCAAGCCTCTTATATAAACGATTCGCCATGTTCTCAATAGACACACTCAGAGACACGGCTCTGTACCGCCTCTCGGCAATCTTCAACATCTCTTCCAACAGCATCGTACCAATTCCCTGGCCTCTGTATTCCGGCAAAACAGCAATGGACAGTTCGGGAATATCCTCGGCAACGAATCCATATCCTGGATTCTCCTTCGAAAAAATACGCATCCAGATTGCGCCAACTTTTTCACTGTTGGATTGGAGCACTGCAATCAATCCCCTATCTGTCTCTTTGCCCCAACTGTCAATGTATTTCCAAAGTGAGCGTTCTTTAATAATCTCTCTGGGATATGGCTTTTGACCCGGAGGCAAATAGATCGCATGATAGGATATTTCTTCAAGAAATGCTGTATCCTTTGAGGTTAATGGAGTGATATCCACTTTCATGTATTTCCCCAAATCACTGAATACAAAATTTCAATTTTGTTCAACTGCCCGCAGCCACAACGCCATGTCCCCACTTGCCTTGATCTGAACAGATTCCAGAATAAGTTGCCCATCCAAATGGACTTTTTCCTCTGCGGAAAATTCTCCCGTCCACGTGTCAAACCGCCGGAGCAGATAGACTGCGTTCTTCGCTCCTTCGATTTGAAGCCTTGGATCGTACAAATCCGTTTTTCCTGAATTCAGCATCCAGAAAAATAAGCCATCACTGGTCCGCAATCCGCGAACAACCAGATCCGGATCGGGACTGGTTATTTGAAGCGGTTCAATCACATCCTCATTGTGCTTCAGCATGAGAGCAACAAAATCAGCTGCCGGTTTGAAATGGAAATAATGGCCCTGATCATAGTGCCATTCCCACCACCAGCTCATGGGCAGAATGGGTCCGGGAGCGAACATGCCCCGCCACAATCCATTGTGCAGTTCGCCTTCGTACAATTCGACGGGATAATCCTTACCCGGCCCTTTCCATCCCAGTGAAAACTCACCCACAACATGCGGTTTTCCCGTGGATTTGATATAATCATAAATTGTGGCTTCCATGTCTTGAGTCGGACCATAATTGTGCCGCTGTGTAAACTCCAGACCGTTCACTTGCCAGAGCAGGGGCGTCTCACGATGAGACACGCTCGTTGTAACCAGATGCTTATAAGGATCAATCGATTTTAAATAATCTGCCATTTCATTGTGCCAGGCTGCAACCGCAGTTTCCGGGATACTTTGCCAGTCCATGGCATTGTCAATCTCGTTCCAGAACTCCCAACATCCCAAGTTCGTGGAATGCCCCCATCTCGCGACCATGTAACGAAGTCGACTCTTGTACAATCGTTTGGCCTCGGGATGTGTGAAAAAATCGGTTTGCATATCGCAGGGCCCGCCATTGTCCGTGTTGTATGGATTCCGTCGCCACTCGTCATTGGAGCCCCATCGATCGAGCTGCGGTTTGAATATCCCGTGATAATCATGTGCCAGCATCAGGTAGATGCCTTTTTCTTCGCAAATCTGGAGGATCTCATCCAGACGGTTCGCAGTTTTCTCATAATACCGGCCCAGACCTGGTGCATCCACCGCATTCTCAGGTGGGCCATTGCCAATCGAAATACCGGCCAGATGAGGTGATGTATCCAGCGGCTTTTGAATTTGGATTTTAAGATAGTTCATTCCATCTGGGATTTCACCTAATGTGGCCACGAATACACGATGCCAATCCTCAAACGTATTCCAGGTCTGGCTGAATTCAATGGACACGGACTCATAACTTTCATTATCCGGTGATGCGAAAACCTGAATGTCGTCCGGCGTGAATTGCGTCTGGTAAAAGATCTTCAACTTGAATTTCTTGACATCGTTTACGTTCCAGATCAGGGTTTGTTTTGAGTCGGACTGAATAGTGATCCGCTCCATATCATCTTCCGTAAATGTGGTTTTACCAGATTCGAGTTGCAAACCGTCAGAATGAAGAAAACTCTGATCCCAATTTTCAAACTCGTCAATATATGAGGCGAACCGGTTCACCTGCATCCATTCAAGCGGCAGGTTCCACGGGCACATCCACGCACGGAAAAAATTCCCGTGATTTGTCTCCAGCTCACTGAGCAGATTCTCGTAACTGTACATCTCCTCATTGCCCCATTTGGGTTCCAATTCCCACCCGATGTTCAATCCAACACCGCGAAACCGCTTGCCCGAATCGAACAGGAAACTGTACTTTGAATTCGGATTCATCCGCAAGAAGCCATCCCGGTCCGAATCTGTCACATTGATTGAAAGAATGTCGGAAATCAATGTATCATCTTTCGTTATGGATTGGATTCGGATCTCATGCTTTCCCGGGTGCATGGCCGTGAAGCGTGCTTCCCATTGGGATTTTTCCGATTCCCCGGATTTGTAAAAACAGGGCAGGATCACAGTTTTCTCAATCGGCGTCTGTATCAATGCATCCACACGAATTTCATCGGGATTAAAAGGATTCTCGAACAGCTGGGCTAGCTTAATCTGCAAGGTCAGCGTTTCAAATTTTTTAATGGATTTGGAGGACGCCTTAACCGAAATCTTGGAACCGGTCATTGTTGCACATGCTGTAATGATTAATAAAATGAAAATTAGAATGTAACAGAACGTGCGTAATATCGGGGAATACATGGTGGGCTCCTGTGCAAATAATTAATGCCATATGAAAGAAACGGATTTTCAAAATATAGAGATTGTGTGGTTGAATGTCAAGATATTCACACCACTCACAAATCCCTTGATCTTTCCCACACAATTTTTAAATTACAAGAACGTCATGAATGATAATAAAGTAAAAACTCTTTTGCCACCGCTGCTGTCCAGCATCCTTGCATGGGTACTATACGAACTAACCAATGCCAATGGATTATACTGGGGTGACAGTGGTGAATTTGTTACTGTGTCTAAAATCATGGGGATCGGACATTCTTACGGTCATCCGCTGTTTTGGCTTTTGGGGCGGATGGGGACGCTTTTCTTTCCCTCCAATCCCGCTGCGGGAGTGAATCACATGATCGCCTTTTCAGCGGCGAGCACGATCTTTATTCTTGCCATGTTAATCAGTGACCATTTGGGAGAGAACCGGAACCTCCTTGACCGTTTGATCATCACATTCACAGCAGTGGGAATTTACGCAACCGGTACAACCGTCTGGGTGCAAGCCACTTATGCAGAAGTCTATCACCTGCATGCAGTAATGATTGTGCTCTTTCTATTCTGTTTGGACAAATACTTCTTTCAAAGGGGCTCAGTCGCATGGCTTGCGGGTGCAGCCTACTTTTTTGGACTTGCGTTTACACTCGGCCAGTACGCGGCCCTGCTCCTCCTCCTGATCCCTCTGTTTGCATTGACAGGCGTGCGGAATCTGAAAATCGGGATCTCAGAAATTCTAATACTCCTGCTGTCTTTTGGTGTTGGATTGTCAATCTGGATTTATCTCCCAATCCGGTCCGCCCTAGATCCGCCTGTTCACTCCGCGCTGATTGACTCTATGGCAAGCTTCATGGATTATCTCACTCGAGCTGATTATCAAGGATGGATACCCGCAAGTTGGATAGCCGTACCATTCAGCTTGAAGCAGGCTGGCCTCATTTGGGTAGGTAATCTCTCGATTTTCGGTGTCATATTAATCGCTATCTGGATCATCACCCTATACAGGAACCGTGATCTTCGTGCCATTCCGTGGTTTCTGGGATCACTTTTCTACATAGCGTTCTGTGGCTTACTTATTCCCTTGACCATGACTGCGGTGCAAATGAACGAGATGGATGTCTACCTGATTCCGGCACTGATCCTCGCAATCCCAGTCGTCGCTGCTGGAATTCAGGTTTTAATTCCAGTGATGCGGGCAAGGCTGCGGCCTCTTCTCATTCTGCCGGTGGTTTTGCTGATCATTTTGAATTGGCCGAAGGCGGATATTTCCGACACCAATGAAGCAGATCGCTTTGTGGATTATCTTGGAGCTATCCTTCCGGATTCTGTTCGCATAATGCCTACAACGGATAATATCATTTTTCCGTTGTGGTATTTAAAAAATGTGGAGGAGAATCCGAAAGGCTTTATAATCGAGCCGAACCTGGTGTCAGAAATGACTCCCGAAAACAGCACGGATTTCATCGGCGAGACGCCCTTGCTCATCCAAATGGATGGTCCTTTTTATGACGCGTTACTTTTTCTTGATGAACCCACACTCGCTGGCCCGTTTGCCGCATTTCATGTGGATCAAAAAACAACATCTCGGATTGATTCAACGTTTCTTCGGAATTTTTCATTCCAAGTAGAAGCAGTCAAACACCTGACACAGCTGGATCGTTTAAGCATAGCCAAATTCTGGTACAATCGGGCGAGATACTTTTTCATCCGATGGCAAATGCTTCCTGCAACCCATCGGGATCGAGAGCGCTTCTGGCAACAGGCAATCGCCGCATACACACAAACCGCATTGCTGGATAATTTTTCATCAATAGGTGCAGAAACACGAGCGCGGCTTGCGTTGATGCATGTGAATTTAGGTAGGTCTGAGGAAGGAACGGCCTTGGTCTATGAAGCAATTCGCATTTCTCCAATGGTTAATGAAGCATACCGCGCCTTGTTCTCGATTGCTTACACCAGGAGGGATTATGGTGTGGCGATTAAACAGCTCAAGCGATTGATCCGGCTTGAACCTGATAATGGAAATATCTGGATGGATCTGGCGTTCTGCTATGATAAAAATAGCCAGTTGGATCAAGCCAGAAAATCCTATAAAAAAGGGCTCACACTCGGAGCGGCACCGCAAAAATCACTGGAAGCCAAACTCAATATCCATTAACCTTAGTATTGGATATAAAAAATGCGACGCACTTTTTATGTGCGTCGCATAGAGAAATTCTGTCTTGAAAAGTTTATTCAGAGATAAGCTCTTCCTCCGGGATAAACAAACGCAATAGCGATGACACATCACTGAAATCCTCAAACACTTGATCCGGTTTTTCGGCAATCAGATCTTTCAATTCATGGACGCCCGTGGCCACACCGATCGTACGTGTACCATAGGGTTTGCCGCAAAGAATATCAAGCGGCGTGTCGCCGATCACCCATGTGTTCTCAGAGAGAACATCAAAGGACATCTGCATTCGGAACCGGTCAAACGCCACGGGAACCAACTGATTTCGGTCCCCGGAATCATCGCCAAATGCTCCAATTGTGAAATAATCGTCCAGTCCAAAATGCCGGAGCTTGAGATACGCGCCGTATCGCCAGTTACCAGTGAGCAATCCCAATATGATATCATGCCGATTTTTTAATACGGACAGAATCTGATCGATGCCAGCGCAAATGCGCATACCATCGCGCGGTTTCTTGAGCTCCTCATCGAGAAAATCATAATAATGACTCTGAAACTGCTCAATTTGTGCGCCATCCCAATCAAGATGATGCTCATCAAGCACTTCCTGAAGAATGCCAGGATCAGTGCGCCCCATCATGGTGATGTGCTCAAATCCATTCTGGATGCCATAGGTCTTCTGAAACGCCCGGTTCATCGCTTCGCGGCCGGCGCCCGCCGACCGGATCAATGTGCCATCAATGTCAAAGAGCAGCAGTTGATATATTTGATTGGATTCGTGGTCGTTATCCATAAGGAAAACGGTCACTCCTTCGTTTACAGATTATATATAGGATTTGGCCTGCTCGGACAGTGAAACACGGTCCACCTTGCCGGCCAACCCGGCGCAACCGAAATCATGCACAAGCTTTTCAACATGGGCCGCGATGCGTTCCTGAACGAGGCCCATCACCTCTTCAAGGGCCGTGCCTTTGGGATCGGTTCGTAGCAGTGATGCGTCAATGACTTTCAGATAATCGCGGGGATCAATCGCTTCAAGCTTGCTGTCCAGCTCATACTTGATGGGCTTGAGCACATTCGTGGATGTGTCTTCTACGCCCGGATTGTCGCTGAAATATTTTCGGAATGTGGCTGTGATACCGAGCCGAAGATCCGTATCAATGTTGATCTTGCGGATACCGACCTTGACCGCTTCCTGAATCTTGTGCATGGGAATTCCAGCCGCGCCCCGTACATTACCGCCATACTTGTTGATCTCGTCCACAATTTCCTTGGGTACGGTAGAAGATCCATGGCTAACCAGGAAGTGATTCTCGTTCTGACCGTAGGCAACCATGCCTTTATAGCTTTTCTCAATAACCCAGACGGCCAGGTTTTCCAATCCACCCTGACTGCCTTTGTTCGGACCGTGAGACGTACCATAAGCAACAGCCAGCGCATCCGCGCCAGACTCATTAAAGAAATAAGGCACGAGAAAAGGATCGCCATAAGTGGTCGTTTCATGAATCACATCTTCTTCCACACCGGCCAGCTTGCCAATTTCACCTTCCACACTCACGCCTTTGGGATGGGCATAATCACATATTTTTCGGCTCAGCGCAATATTTCCCTCAAGATCCAGTACCGATGCATCAATCATCACTGAGCTGAATCCCTCATCCACACAGATAGGGGCCTGCTCTTCATTTCCATGATCCAGATGGAGCGCCACAGGCAGAGAATGGCCGGAATCTTCCATCGCCTGAAGAATCATCACCTGAATCTTGTCCGGACCACCCTGAAACTGGTTCGCGCCACGGCTGGCCTGGATAATTCCCGGGGCATCCGCGCGGCGAAGGCCTTCAAGGATACCTCTGGCCTGATTGTAAAAGTTCACATTGAAGGCGCCGATCGCGGCCGGCTTTCCGCCCAATGCGGATTGCTCAGCAGCTCTGAGAATCGGAACCATTGAAAATAATTCATACTGATTTGACATGAAAATCCTCCGTTTTTCCGGTTTTTAAAAGTGCAATCAATATCGGATAAAATGGGCAAAAAGTCAAGCCCAAAGCAGAAGCAATATCCAGAACATCGATGTAAAATGAGATGGATTCTTCTCCCCCTGTTAAGGGAGAGACCGAGAGGGAGTTTTACGAGCCGGATTGAATCGCATCCTCAAGGATACTCAGCGCTATATCCACTTCCCGCTTCTGAACAATCAGCGGCGGGCAGAACCGGATCGCGCTCTCGCCACAGCCGAGGATGAGCAATCCTTTTTTAAAGCAGTGTTGGACGATTTCGTCGCGCATTTGTGGATTCGGTTTTCCCGAGTCAGGATGGATCAATTCCGCGCCAAGCATCAGACCACGGCCGCGCACATCACCGATGATGGAATGAGTGGCTTGCATTGCTTTCAATTCGGAGAGAAGATATTGACCCATCTCACTGGCGTTTTGGACGAGCCCCTCTTCAAGCAATTTAATCGTAGCCAGCGAGGCCGCACATGAGACAGGATTGCCTCCCAATGTATTGGCATGTGCCCCCCGCTTCCATGTCATGATTTCAGATCGGGCAACCATCGCCCCTAAAACCATACCTGATGCAATGCCTTTGGAAAGCGTAATGATATCCGGCTCCACACCCACATGCTCTACTGCGAACATGCGTCCTGTACGACCCATTCCGGATTGCACCTCATCCACAACCAGAAGAATGCCATGTGACTGAGCGAGAGATTTCAATAGTGGGAGAAAATCATCCGGAGGAGAGATGTATCCCCCTTCACCTTGAATCGGCTCTACAAAAATGGCCGCAACTTCTTCGGGCGAGGTCATCCGTTTGAAAACCGTTTCTTCAATGTATTTAAGAATCTTATCCGTCAATTGATCTGCGGGCACATTAAAAGGTGGGTGGTATGGATTTGGATAGGGCACATGAATCACGCCCGGCATGAGCGGACCGAATCCTTCGCGCTGCCGGATCTTGCTCGCGGTCAGTGACATGGCCCCCATGGTTCGGCCGTGAAATCCACCCAGGAAGGCAAGTATATTCGGGCGCCCCGTGGCGTACCGCGCCAGCTTGATGGCCGCTTCATTCGCCTCTGCACCGGAGTTGCAAAAGAATACCCGTTTGGGGCTATCTCCCGGCGCGATCGCACAGAGTTTCTCGGCCAGATTTGCTACAGGTTCGGAATAAAAATCAGCCGTGCAGATATGAATCAACTTCTGTGCCTGCGCCTGTATCGCCTCCACAACATCAGGATGGCAATGGCCCGTGGCGCAAACCGCGATACCTGCAGCGAAATCGAGGAACACATTCCCATCCATATCACGAATCGCCAAACCGCGTGCTTCATCCACAACCAGTGGAAAATCACGGGTATAGGATGTGGAGGTTGTCGCATTGTCTCGTTCAATTATTTGCCGGGAGCGAGGTCCGGGCACAACCGTGATCAGATTCGGTACAGGTTCCTGCCACCATTCCATGTGTTTTTCCTTTCGGTAATCCGGATCCTCAATTTGCTTTTAATCCTGCCATGAACTCCCGGACAGAGAGTGATTCACAATTCTGAATCATCCCTTGAATTTCTTTTTGTCTGGATTCACTCAGCACATTTTCCGAGAGTGAATTGAACTTGATTTCCAGATCGTCATCGGTCATCGGTTCGCGCGGATCGCCTTTCGGATATTCGAGATACTCGGAAAATTTCCGCCCATCCGTTGTGCGGATCACAATCCGCGAGGGCTGTTTCGCGGGAAAGAGCTTCTCGAATTCTTGGGATGCTTCTCCGCGAATCTTGTCAATGACCTCCCAGATGCGCGGATCTTTCAGCTTTTCTTCAGAGAAGGATTGTGTGGTTACCTGATGATCAACCAGCGCGACCGCCACACAATAAGGCAGGGAATGATCCGCGGTTTCTCTTGATTCGGGCCGGTATTTATGCGAGTCGAATAGGATATCACACGCCCGAGCAATAGTAGTAATGACCACCTCTTCAATCTGATTGTGAGAAATGTTGTGTTCGCGCACGATCTTCAAAACAGCAGTCAGATGCGTGTGCGACAGGGCCTCGGTCGGAAACGCCTTCATACTGCAATTCAGAATTCTGAATGAATCGCCCAATCCATCAAGAAGTTTGGAAGTGTCCCAATCCGGCCCGAACACATCCATCACGCCCTCTTTTCCCTCGAAAATCGCTTCCGTACCCGAGTATCCTTTTTGCGCCATGAGCGCGGCCATCACGCCCGCCTGAACCGCCATGGGATCCACAGTGTTTTTCATCATGCTCAGCTTACCGGCCGTCACGCAACCAAGTGTGTGATTGTGGCATCCGCTGATGCCCATCGCATGAACCATTTGATCTGCGGGCAGGTGAAGCATTTTAGCTGCCACGACGGGCGAAACCAGTTGGGTGATGGATGCGTGATGCCATTTACGTTCACGGAATCCCGGTCGAGCAAATTCGCAAAGCCGCTGTTCAAATTCATACGCCAGCACAATCGCGGTGATAGCATCCGCCATGGAGCGATCCTCACTCTCCCCAACAGCCAGCGCTGCAGGGATCAGATCAGAGGGATGGGAGGGATCTTCCTTCCAGTAAATATCATTGAAGTCGAGTGAGCGGATCATCAAAGAATTGATGAGTGTTGCATTGAGCGCGGGAAGTGCGTCTCCAAATCCGATGAGTGTGGATTCTGACTTGCCACCCATTTCGAGCAAGATGGAACGGATGATCTGCACATCATTTGTCTGTATTGCGCCATACGCGCAACCAATTGAGTCCAATAGATACCTTTTGGCCTCCTGGACGACAGCATCTGGCAGGTTCTCGAATTTCAGCCCGACCGCAAAGTCTGCAATTTGCCGAGAGATTAATTTCTCGCTCACTGGATTGCCTCCGCGATGGTTTCAGCCATTTCAAGGGTCGTGTTAGAACCACCCATGTCATACGTTCGTGTCTTTCCTTCTTGGATCACTTCAGCAACCGCTTTTTCCAATCGGTCAGCCAAGCCGGATTCACCGAGCCAATCCAACATCATCTTGGCCGCAAGAATATTGGCAATGGGATTGACCTTGTACTGCCCTTCGTATTTGGGTGCGGAACCATGTGTCGGTTCAAACACGGCGTACCCATCGCCGATATTACCGGCACATGCGAATCCCAATCCACCGATCAGCTGAGCGGCCAAATCAGAGAGGATATCCCCGAACATGTTTTCCGCAACCAGCACGCCGTATTGTGT
>JABMRT010000140.1 GCA_013202295.1 Candidatus Zhuqueibacterota bacterium | reverse complement strand
CATCCAGCTCATTCATGCGCTCAAGGTTGAACACAATGCTGCCCTTTTCGCCGTTGATCTCAAGGACCATATAGTTCTTCCTGCCGCCAGCAAAACGAGTAGCTTCGAGACTTCCGATCGCGCCATTTTCAAATTCCAGAGTGCTCACAAATGCATCATCGATTTCAACCTTTCCTGTTCCAGATCCATCAGGCAGTGGACGTTCATCAATGAACGTCCGATTCATGGCACTAACGGTTTTTATCTCATCATTGAGGAGATAACGAGCCAGGTCGATCAGATGGGTGCCCAAATCACCCAGAGAGCCGCATCCGGCCGTCTCTTTATCGAGCCGCCAGACCAGAGGCGTGTTGTAATGGGGCATGACCCACTCCTGCAGGTATACCGCTCGGAAGTGATAAATGCGTCCCAGCTTTCCCTGTTCAATCAATTCTCTCGCCTGACGGATGGCCGGCAGGAACCGGTAATTAAACGCCACCATGTGTTTGATATTGGCTTTTTGAACCGCATCCAGCATGGATTGCGCTTCTTCTACAGACCGGGCAAGTGGCTTTTCACAAAAGATATGTTTGCCCGCTTCAGCTGCCGCGATACAGGGTTCGGCATGCATGTTATTGGGAGTGCCATTGTCAAAAAGTTGAATCCGGTCATCCTCCAGCATTTTTCGCCAGTCCGTGTGATACGTTTCATAGCCGTACCGTTTTGCAGCTTCTGCAACTGCGTCTTCGTTCCGACCGCAGATTGAAACGAGCCGGGGAATGGCTGGCGGTGGGTACATCATATAGGGAATGGTTTTATACGCATTGCTATGCGCCTTGCCCATGAACGCGTAACCCAGCATACCCACGCCAACTTCGGGAACGTCTTCCAGTGCCTTTCCTCCGGCCATGGTGGTGAATCCCGTTTCTTTGCTCATAATGCTCTCCTGCGAAGATGATCAACTCACTAAAATTTTCTGGGACTATGATTTCGGATAAACAGGCGCGATCCATTTCTCTTTCGGCCCGTTTTTACTTTCACTGGCCCAGAGGATGCCTCGCTTTATGATGGTCAGAGCTTCGGGCACATTGAAATCCGCAGCCACATGTCCTAAAGAGGAATAAAAAACCCTGCCCTTGCCGTAATATTTTTTCCACACAATAGGCACAACACAGCCCTTGATCCAGTCTGCGTGTGCGTCACTAAATGTGGTCGTGGCCAGAACCTTGACATTGGGATCGACATGCATATAATACTGCTCGGACCGCATATCAAAGTCACCCAGTTCGGCTGTGACCGGATCATTATGATTTGTAATATTCACCCGGTAATCCACAATCCCGCCAGGATGGGCCACCCACTGGCCGCCAACCATAAATTGATATTCCACATTTTGCCGGAACGCATCGCCCAGACCACCATGCCATCCTGCAATGCCGACACCGCGTTTCACGGTTTGGAGTAATGCTTTCTCCTGATCATTCGTGATTTTGCTCATTGTGAATACTTGAATTATAAGATCGAGGGAGGACATCAGATCTTCATCAAGGTAGGAATCTAGTGTATCGGAAACGGTTACCTGCGCACCGAGGGATTCCATCCAGGGAGTGAACAGATCCACACATTGTTTCGGCTCATGGCCGTCCCATCCTCCCCAGGTGAAAAGCACTTTTTTATCTTTCATATCCTTTGGAATGGATAAATCTCCGGCAGCGGCTTTCTTCGAAAGTCCAAACCCCAAAGAAATGGCTGCCGCCTGAGCGAGTGATTTCTTTAGAAAGTCACGTCTCGGCAATTGCTTGGTTTTCATAAGATGATCTCCATGTTGAAAATCAATTGGGATTGTATGATGATATGGATGCAATGTACAGAAAAGGGGGAATCATGTCAAACTGAAGTTGGATTTTTTACAGTCTTTTACGTTAAAATAAAAAAGAGAATCTTTATGATAAGATCCCCTTCATTTCTAATTTGATCAGATTATTATATTACGACAATTTCAGCGGTAAGTCCGCAACCGACAACAAGCGGTCAACGAAGAAACCGAGCGCGGCGAAATCCGCTGCAAATAAGGGTTATGGCAAAACAACCATAAAAACCGGAAAAGACAATTGGGCCGATAAATTAATAAAGATTTTATTTTGTATCGGATTTATGTCTTTAGTAAATCCAATATTGGGTTTAACCTTTCGTTATCTTTTCTTCAATGATACGAGTTATTTCACCCTCACTAAGTATTATTTCTTTTCTATCTATTGTTATTTTATCGGAGCGACAATCTTTGAGTTTATCATAAAGCCAACTTGCAGCCACTTTAGCGGAAACACCGAGAGCAAAATAAACAATCATATTTATAGGTTCAGAAAAACCATATACTTTTTTAATGTAGATAGGCGGTGAGTCAATTGAAATTCCTTCGGGTAAATCTGTTTTTAAATATAGACCGTCTTTATTATCTGAAAATGAAATTTCGAGTTGAATTTTATCCATTTTCCCCTCCGGGGTTTAGATGGAATAGGGGTTGACCATGTTAAAAATTAATTTTATATACCAAAGTGAAAATGTTGCTATATACCGTGACACCAATGAAGTTTTAGCATATTGCGATAGTATTAAATTTTTATCTGACGATGAATATAGCAATGTGATACCTCAAATATATGATGCATGTCATAAAATAATAGACTGCATTCATGAAAATGATACTTACCGTCGAGAATTGGAAGCGTCAAAGAAACAAGCAGGTTCCCATGTTACGGAATTATTTAATAAATAATATTCAACCTGTTGTATGAGTTCTTTATTTGTGTCAGGAAGGTATTCAATATGTTTGGCGTTATCAATCATTATAATGTGGTTATTATCAAATATAGTTTCATCGAATTTCGCCAAATAACTGGGGTAAAAATCAGAGTGATTGATTAAATACACATTAATGATATTCTTTTCAGAAATACGGAGTTTTGCATGAAGACAACTAAAAGCAATTTTCAGCATGATTTTTCTCCTGATTATTTAAGCCATAACGATTTGCATCAGACGCTTCGTAAGCCGCGCTGGGCGCGGTTTACGAAGTCGCTTCTGCATGCTTTTGTTCGGTCATCGTGGCCCGGAGTCATTGATTTGTGATGCCCCGGTTTTCTGACCGGGAACAACGCCTCCTTTGGGTCTACCTCCTCTTCCGTGAATTGGCTTACCCGTCCTGCGGTCATATCGGTCGGGTGTGGCTGTGCCTAGTGACGGGACGGTGTCGCCCGTACGTTTCTGCCACTCATCCATAAGTTTCCGCAGATGTTCCAGAACCTTACGATGCTCAGGATCCCGGACTATGTTTTTTATCTGGTGGGGGTCATCGCTCACATTGAAAAGTTCTTCAGCCGCTCGTGGTTCAAGCAACGGGTCCATTTGAGCGGGAGTCAGCTTGCCTTGCTTCGCCAGGCCTCTCAGTTCTTTCTGGGGGCATTGCGACTCAAGACCGCATATCTGAGGGAGTTGCGGATGCGCATTGCGGATATAGACATAATCTTCGTAACGGATCATTCGCTCATGTGCAATCTGGCCGTGCCAGTTGTGTTCGGCAAATACATATTTCCGGATAGCTGTTCCGGAATCGGACAGCAGCGGTGTCATGCTTACCCCTTGAAAGCTCTTTGGTGATTTCAAACCGGCAAGCTCAAGGATTGTGGGCGCCAGGTCAATTGTGCTGACCAGTGAACGGCTGACCTTGCCTTTTTGTTTCAACCCGGCGGGCCAATGTACCACCAGAGGCGTTTTCACTCCGCTGTCATAGAGGCGTGTTTTGCATCGGGGGAATGGCCTGCCGTTATCGGCCATGAAGATGATAATGGTGTTTTCGAGTACGCCCTGTTTCTTTAATTCGCTGACAACCAATCCAGTATATCTGTCCAGGCGCTGCACTTCATCGTAGTATTGGGCCATGTCCTTCCGGGCGGCGAGTGTATCGATTAAATATGGCGGTATGACCGCATCTTCCGGCGTATGAGGGTTTGCACCGTTGTCCGGTGACCAGCCGCGATGTGCGTCATAGGCGGCAAACCACATTAAGAAGGGTTTGTTCTTTGGCCTTTCCTGAAGACATTGCACCCAGCGTTCTTCACCTCCGGCTCCACCGCCCACAATCTTGTCAAATGCGGTTTTGGCGTAGTTCCCCATGTGCCATTTTCCGGCGGCTGCCGTGTAGTATCCTGCCTGCTTGAGGATGGCAGGGAACATGACTTGTCCCTCGGGCAAACCTGTATGCAGTTCCGGTGCTCCTGTATTGTGCGGATATCGTCCTGTGATAACACTACATCGGGTAGGGCTGCACTGACTGGTCGTCAGATATGCGTTAGTGAAGCGCAATCCGCCCGCGGCGAGTTTGTCAACGTTGGGCGTTCGAATATTCGGATGTCCATAGCATCCGAAATCGTTATCAGAGATATCATCCCCAATAATCAGTATAATGTTGGGCTGAGAAGATTTAGACTTCTCTGCGGATACTTGTGATGAAAAGGCAAGGCTCGTTGCTACAATTGCGAATTCCCGCAAGAAATCTCGTCGTGTCGTATTGCTATTGATCATAAACATTTTCCTTTTGGACCGAACGCTTGTGCTCAGAGGTTTGAAACATCAAAAGACTATGATGTTTCATGTGATTCCAATGTTCTCAAATTTACCAAAAGCCGCAGCTGTTTCAAATCCTACTTCCGGGTAGAAGCAGCCGATTACTCAGCCGCTCCCCCCACAGACCCGTACGTGAAGATTTCCCTCATACGGTTCCTCAGTTCTGATTTCTCAGAAACCAAACAGACATTACTCCGTTTGGCGCATAACTGAGCTACCCTTCGCTTTCTGTAACATTAAATTGATATGGAATGTGGCCTCTGTGTGCCGTCCATAGTCCCACACTACAGAACGTTATACCCGGCTTCTCCTTCCCTCCAGCGGGTCGCTTGGGCCTCACTTCCCCGCCTTCTTCGGTACTATGATCCGCTAAGACTGCCTCATATCCGTCTCGGGCCTCTTCGCTCCTCGCTCGATTCCCGATACCTTGTCGCTTCCTCTTCTTCGTAGTATGCCACATCTGGTGGTCTCACTGTCAGACGGGAAGCTATCTCACAGTGCCAGGACGTATTGTTCAACCGGTTTGTCCAAATCTCCGGTGTTGTTAACAAGGAGACATAAGGCTCTCCCAAGTTCCCAGGTTACCCTTTTGAGCACATGACCTGGTCTTAGACCCCGGTGGTGTCTTGCTGGCTCGCCACTTGCGCTAACAAGACTGCTGCCTTCCGAAAAATGCAGTTCGTCGGCTTTCTGAAACGAATAATGTTCGCTCATTATCCTAATGTCCACAACTATACATATTTCGGGGCTCAATACAGACCCTCCACCCTCGTTCCCCTCAGCTTCGTACTCCCGTTACCGGGCTTGCACGTGAGGTTCTCTACTGCCCTGTTGGCTAAACTTTAAGCAGGTGGGATTTGCACCCACTGGGTAACGTAATCGAATTTCAATGAACATTTGCCATATCCCAACGATCTGGATTTATCTTGGCACGAGCAGCACATTGTTATACAGAAATTTATGGATCCATACCCATGGCCATAAGCTCTTCTTGCCAATCTGGATTTTCTTGTGCACATGATTTGCAAACATACGCACCAGTTATGTCATCATGTTCTAAATCGGCCCGGGCAAAAGTACGATTACAATAATAACATGCATTTACTCTTTGGCTCAATCTATATATCATTCTTTCGGCTAGCTCAATCGCATCTTTAGCTTGTTGACTAGTAATTTCTATATTTTTATGAATAGATTGGTTGCGGAGTTTACGTAATTCATCTAAAGGTTTCAATGTATTTTGAGCTATTAACTTCTTTTCCTTAGCAATATTTATCAAATCAATAGTATTCTTTATATCTTTATTGTAACCAATTTCAAACAGCATTGTTTGAATTGCCGATTCAATGGTTTTCCAAACCTCGACTATTGCAATATCATAATATCGTTTGCTTATTAGTATTTTAGCTCTTTCTATACTTGTTTCTTCCTGCCTAATAAGTTGATTAATTTTCTCACTTTTATCTTTCTTAGAAAAATTAATATATAAAAATCTATACATATAGCTTATCAACATACCTAATATGCCAGCAAGTACATATTTTAAAATATTTCCTACAAGGGGATTCTGAAATAATTTCAAGAGTAACCTAGTAATAATAGAAATTAAATATAAACCGATATATATAGGCAAAACAATAAGAGCAAAAGAATATGTCAGGTTCCCAACTTTTTTAGAGAATCTAAAAAATGTGGAGTCATTTATTAATGAAATAGAATAAAAATAAACTGAAAATCCCAGTAATATAGAGAAACAGATATAAAGATGTTTCAAAGTCAGTTTGACGCCAAATAGTAAATATGCTATTGTGCTTTGTTCAATAATTGGCTGAAGAGCAAATAATGAAGCCAATAGTGCAAGTGCAAAACCAATTCTTATTTTATCAATTTCGTTCATAGTTTTTTATCTGCATGACTTGGTTATGCGAATTAATATTTTGATATTTCTTTAAAAGCTAAGTTAATTATTTCTAATTTGTGTTTGATACCAATAATTTTGCCTCCGAATATAAGGATATCTTTTGCTCTGCCAGCATCAAGATATGGCTGCCTACAAGTACCTTCAATCTCTTTATTATATTTCTTTATTGTTGTAATTTTACGTACCCCTTGTATATGGAGCCAATTTTTCACTTCATTCGTTGAAAGATATTTTGTGGGCAATATACATTCTATAATATCAAGATTGTATTCATCCTCCGTATTTATTGAGAATCTAAGTGAATATTTAGTTTTGTTCAGAATTTCTTCAAAAATATAATCTCGAATATCCAATTTTATAATTTTATCTGTCGTTTTCAGGAAATACCATACAAATTCTAGTAATTCAGAGCATCGATCTAAATTTGGGGGTTTTTCATTTCTATGTTCAATTAGGTTTCTAATCTCAATTAGCTTCAAAAGCATCAACGGCCTTATAAAACCATAAAAATGCAACTGCTGAATTAGCCCTTTGGGCTTACTATCATCTAGGATATTCTTGAATTTGAACATCATATTTAATTGCTGCAATCTTTGCTCAACGGACCTTTTTAATGCGCAGATACAGTCAATTAGATCAATTTCGTTTTCATTGGTAATTCGCATTTCCGCATGATAAAAATGATTATATGGTTCAGAAAATTCATCTTCTTCAAATATTGAGGCATTTTCAATATAAAAATACCAATTAAGGATTTTATTTGAAATGTAAAGATTCATAAATAGAAATTAGTTTCTCAAATTAAATACGATTGACCTATTCGTATAACAACAGTTTCAGCGGTAAGTCCGCAACCGACAAAGAAAAGGAATAAGAGATGAAACCAGAGAACAGTAATCAGCAAGAACCGAGCGCGGCGCAATCCGCTGCAAATGATGGTTATGACAAGTCTCTTAATCGTGGAGGCCGGTCATGAGTGTATATTGGATTTCTTACTCATTGTTTTGGGTTGCTCTTATAATTATGCAATTACAGATAATAGAGCTTAGTTATCTGGCTGATAATACACAGCACGACAAGATCTATTGGAAGTTTTTGCAACGATTACGTAATTGGATTGATGATCATATTTTTCGATAAATACCTTAAACTTTTGGGAATCTTTTATAATGTGGTTACGTAATTTTCTTAACATATTAATATCCCAACTGAAATTAGGAAAGTTATTATCTTTCCAGCGTGGACATTTTTCTTTAAAGCCCCATAAAAAGCATGTATATCGTTTATATACATGAAAAGATTTAATGGAAATATTATGTTCTTTGGTATTTATAATTTCAATTTCGATGCAGTTAACAGGTTCTTCGGTGTCTTTATTTCTATGTACATCCTTAAAGAAACTTACTTTTGATATATATGGTTTTTTATTAAATATTTCATAGAGAGTATATATGGCAACTATAGCTCCTATTAAGCCGAAAATAAAATTAGTAGAGTTAAAAAACATATTTAGATTCATTTTAAATTTAAGGATTAATTATGAAATCTTATATAAGTCATAACATTATTATTAACTCGACCACGTTACAGATAAAGAATTTCCATATATAGACATCTTGTATCCATATAAGGAAAGATTTTCAATTCTTTCTAATAATAGGAGCATTTTATTCCTTTATCTAGACATTTATTTTTCAGTAAAGAATACCATATTCTGGCTTTAAAAACGTCTATTGATGTCGCACATAAATAAGATGAATTGAATACAATTTACGAAGCAATATTGAAAATGCAAATGATTTTATGAGAAACAGACACCCACCCAATCCTCTACCACGGGCCCTTGGGTAGGAGATCCGTCCCGCATGGGCGGGATGGTAGAGGGATTCCACAAAAAAACCACCCCTAAATTCGGGGTGGTTTTCAATAACCGTAGGGTCGGGTTCCGAACCCGCCCTTACAATAATTTTACTCTAAATGCTGCTCATACGCGCCCTTGTGATCAGGATCAATATAAATCATGCGGCGCAGCACATCATTCTTGCCCTTGAACAATTCAATAATCTCAATATAATGCGCCTTGAGAAAATTCTGCGCATCCTTATGTTCCGGATCACGGCGAAGAATCTTCTCCAGCGCACCAATCGCCATCCCGCAATACTTCAGCGCCGTTTCTTGTTCTTCCCCATCATAAGAGAGGCCGAGAAAATACAGATCCTTCATTTCACGGAAAGGTTTATATTCTTCACCTAAAACATAATCCATCAACGCGATCCGTTCTTTCCATCCATGCGTAAATCGGGCGTCGAACATTCCCTGATCCGCGATCTGTTTGGCTCTTTCAAGATACGGCGCACCCGCAAGTTTGCCCAGTTTATCATACTCTCCGCCGAGAATTAGATAAATGTAAAAATCAAGAAATCCCGTGAAAGGCTCATACAAATTATCTTGATGCACAAGCGGATCCCCCTCATTGTAGGGGAATTTCCAGTACTTGTCGTAATATTGCAAATCCGATCCATTGGATATCAAAAACGTGCCCGAATAGCGGGATTCATAACTCGCGCTGTTATCCTGAAGAAAGATCTGGATGGTGATCGGTACAGGTTCCTCAAAATCTTCACCAGTCCAGTCATAATCACTCAGATAGATTTCAATCGCATCGGAGAAATCCTTTAACTTCTCCTGTTTTATAAGGGGCAGCCGTTCAAGGATAAGGCTCACATTCGCAGTAATCTGCTGCGCGAACAGAAGGTTATTAACCATCCCCGTCATAAAAAGGCACACCAGAATCAGTGGAATTAGAACGGGTTGAAACATATAGGATTGCCTGGACATGTTTCTCCTCCAAACTATGTATAATCAATTGTATAAAAACATAGACAAACTAACGATTATTGTCAAGCAGGATTTCATAATTTCAAACATTACGGCTCCATGTTGTTTTGATTGGGGAGAACTAATCACAATACCTGAATTCGCCACGGATTTTCACGGAAGCAAACCGATTTAAAAAGACGAGATGCTTAAACTCAAATTTTCCTTTTTACAACAATAATATAACCTTTAAAAATGTAATAGATCATAGTGGCCATTTTTTTATCGAATCGTTTCATTCTATCCGTGCTTCATCCGTGTTTATCTGTGGCACATT
>JABMRT010000139.1 GCA_013202295.1 Candidatus Zhuqueibacterota bacterium | reverse complement strand
TGGGGATCGAACCCACGACCTCTTGACTGCCAGTCAAGCGCTCTCCCAAACTGAGCTATGGCCCCAAAAGTGCTGAATAGTATAATAATTTCAGCTCATAATTGCAAGAGCTTTTATCTTACGATCACCAGCTTCTCACGACGAATCAACGTATAATCGGATTCCAGAACATAGAGGTACACCCCGCTCGGAACGATTTCGCCGTTGAGATCGCGGCCATCCCACATGAAGAATTGCGGACCTTCTGTGAAATACTGTTCGCGATCATAAACCTGAAAGCCAGATAAAGAATAAACAATCAGCCGGATCGTATGGGGCTCCCTGAGGGTAATCGGGATTCGTACCTGACCATGCTCGGCCGGAATAAACGGATTTGGAATGGCAGCGGGCCGCCAGTTGAGTTCGCGAAATCCAAAATTGACATCCTCAATCTCCTGACTATCCAGGACAACAACCTCACGCTCAAATCCACCTGTGGTGGAGAGAAACCCCTGAGGCAGTGTGGATTCATCCACAGTAATCTGATAAATGCCCTCATAGAGTGTGGGAAATTCATAAGTGCCACTCAAAAAACTTTCAGTGGATGGAAAAGTCACCTCATCTCCTGTATCGAACGCACCATCCTCACCCGCTTCAATCAGTTCGAGAAGAACAGCGTACAATCCCATTTCCGTACCCTCATCGAAATAACCGTCCCCATCGGCATCCTCCCAGATCACACCTGAGATGGAACTTGTGAGCGTACCATGATGGGGCTCGACAATCACCATGCGTGAGATTTCATCTTGAGGAATCACAATCGCCACGCTCTGCCAGAGTACATCCGAATCTGAAAATAAACTGGCTTGCATTTGCGCATCCAGAGATGTATAATCTACCCGGTCATTTCCCTTGCGCAATCCCAGAAAACAGTTGGCAGATTCCAATACCGGAACACCTGTATTTGTCGGAATCAAAGTATATAATGTGCTGTCATCAGTTATGAATCCATAATAGCGGCTCGCTGTCGCACGCACGGAAGCACTGAGCAACGTATCCTGACTGAAGGGTGTGTACAGATCCATTGAGATCTGCGGATAGAGATGGCCCTCGGGATAAAAACGCAACGTATCGGCCCGTGTGCCGGTCATCATGTTCCATGCGTAGAAAAGGGAAAGCTGATCGGCAAACGAATTGCCCAAATCCTGAAGGGCCGCGTCACACGCTTCCATTGCGGGATAAAAGATCATCTCATTCAAAATGCGTCGTATGATATCCATGCCTTGAAAACGCTTGTCTAGGAAATGGAACCAAACACACAATCCATATTCCCGACTTCTATCAAACGTATAAAAGGGCCGGTTTGTCTTTTCAAAGAATTCGGGTAGATAGTACAGATAATCATTCACTTCGTCATAAACACGATCTTCCATCCAGGTTGAGGCCGCTTCATTGAGGAACTGGTCATCGCAGACACCGTTGAGATCTTCATCACGGAAAACAGTTCCAAACTGAATCATGTGAAGAAATTCATGAGCCACAGTCACACGAAGCGCTTCCAGCCCCTTGGTTTTCGTATGCACATAGTCATTATCCAGAGTCATAAACGTGGTGTAGATGTCTGGATTTACACCCACCTTTCGATCTCTGTCAATCCAGCCGTAGTAACCGGGGATATTCTTGAGATAGACGTCCCACTCCGGGCCGGATTCCTCATCATCCGGCGGCGGTTCCGGCAATCCCATCTCCACAATTTCCACTTGATAGGATTCCATTAAATATTCGGCGGTTCGTTCCACATAATCAGGCACACCGGATGCATCACTATCTTCGGGGGATACTGCCTGTTGCCCCTCAATATTATAATGCACACGAAACAGTCCGTCCGAGCTCACATATGATTCAGTCAGATCGGGACGATACGCGAATTGTTCAAGATGGCTTTGCTGAGTCACGGAGAATTCGGGCCAGAAATGATGAACCTGCTGAATTGTATGAGAACCGCATTTTTCAACATCCTGAACATCAGCGATATAACGCTCGGGAATCAACTCAGGGCGTAACGAGCCGATTGCATTATAATAAACTGCATCCGCTTGAGAGATGTGTCCTCGATCCAAATCTGCTTGAATCTGACTTGTGAAACTGCCTGCGGACAATTGTTGACAGAGTATCAATGATATTATAAATAAAATGGATGGAAATGTAATCCTGTTCGTTTTCATTTTCTTCCTGATAACAATAAATTGGTTCTATGTCTTTTTGTGTGGTACAAGATCAATACAAAATGATTTAGCCACTGATTTTCACCGATTAACACAGACTTAACAAACAAAACGTTTGAACTCAAGTTTTTCTTTTTCGAAATTTATAAGCAGCCCAACTTTCATTTCAGTTGCCTTTAATTCATTAAGCAATTGTGGTTCATCTTTAGGATTGTACTTTTTTGCGACTTTAAGTTCAACAATAACTTTGCCAGCCACTAATAAATCTGCTGCATAATCACCTACAATAATTCCCTTATACTTCACTTTAATTGCTGACTCACATTCTGCTGAATAACCCAGTTTCAGTAACTCAACCTGCAT
>JABMRT010000138.1 GCA_013202295.1 Candidatus Zhuqueibacterota bacterium | reverse complement strand
TTAGCGCGCTTGCTTTGGGAGCAAGAGGTCGTGAGTTCGAATCTCACCGCCCCGACCAGTAAAACCCTTGATCAAAAAGATCAAGGGTTTTTTTTGTCAATCTACTCAATAAAATCCTATCAATTTGTTTGGTTCCCTCGTATTCCCCAATTAACCTTCATATAATAATGTCTGCTGAATCTTATCAAGTCTCATGGCATAATATTTGTAAAATGCTAAATGCACAATTCGATCTTATTATAAAGTGGGAGTTGTAACAGGATGAATGGCAATCAAATCAGAAATCTCAGACAACACCTTGGATTGACTCAAGAAGAATTTGCACACCGTTTAGGAGTTACTCTTTGCACAGTCAATCGATGGGAAAATAACAAAAGCGAGCCCAGTCGCCTTGCTCAGCTTCAGCTCGAAAAATTTGGTGAATCGGATTCCATCCTCGCTGAAAAAATATGATTATGAAACGTGAGAACCTGTCTCGAATACAAGAGAAACTCCACTTTTTCAGCATTTGTACAATTAATAATCGATTCACTGGATTGTCCAAATCAATTATTGAGAATGCTTGCTTCATATGCATGATGGAATTGCGCTTTTCATTCTGAAAAGTGAAAAATCATATTAATACTGAAAAATATTGGCAACCGAAAGTAGTTCGAATCAGGAGGATTTATGATATTCCGAGAATCTGGAAAGCCTATTGATATATTGCTCGTTGAAGATAATCCTGGCGATGTTCGTCTCACTCAGGAAGCCTTCAAAGAGGGAAAAATGCGAAACAACTTCTTTGTTGTTCGTGATGGTGTTGAAGCACTTGATTTTCTCTTTAAAAAGGGTGAGTTTAATAATGTACCTAGACCTGATATTATTTTACTGGATTTAAATCTTCCCAAAAAGGATGGTCAGGAAGTGCTCGAAGTGATTAAAGCAGACGAGAATCTCCGTCAAATCCCGGTTGTAATCTTAACCACTTCAAAGGCTGAAGAAGATATATTGAAAACTTATAATCTTCATGCAAATTGTTTTATTACAAAGCCTGTGGAATTAGAAGAATTTATGAGAGTTGTAAAAAACCATTGAAGATTTCTGGTTGACTGTGGTTCGTTTACCGACCAGTCAATAATGTGTGGTATGAGTTGTATGATGATTAAAAGAGTGATAAAAAACATTGTAAACTATCAAGCGATTTTGTATACTAAATTTTAGATTATGGCGAAGATGCGAAATCAAAAGATTAAAATCCTGCTTATTGAAGATAATCCTGCTGATGCACGTTTATTGCAGGAAACCTTAAGTGATGTCAATCAGAATGAATCTATCAATACGGTTTTTGAAATTCAATGTGCAACCAGACATGTTGAGGGAATTGAATTTTTGAATGAAGCGGATTATGATATTGTTTTACTCGATCTTTCCCTCCCCGACAGTCAGGGTCTTGAAACATTTACCAATACACATCGATTGTTTCCCGATATTCCTATTATCATTCTAAGTGGTCTGGATGATGAAACAGTTGCACTTCAGGCTGTACGGAGCGGGGCGCAAGATTATCTATTTAAAGGGGAAGCTACCGGGTACTTACTTCTCAGAGCGATTCGCTATGCAATAGAACGAAAACGCATTGTGGCTGAGCTAAAAACAGCAAACAAAAAATTACAAGAATTAGATCATCTTAAAAGCGATTTTCTATCTACGGTTTCCCATGAATTACGCACACCAATCGCCATCATGCGAGAGGGTGTGTCTCTTTGTCTCGACGGAGTTGCAGGAGAAATTAATGAGACACAAAAGGAACTTCTGAGTGATACTCAGCAAAATATCGACCGGTTAGCCCGTCTGGTCACAGATCTGCTTGATATATCAAAGATTGAAGCAGACAAAATCAAATTAAGGCGAAGTGCTGTTGATATGCGTTTGATTACGAAGAAGGTTTATGAATACTATATTACCCAGGCCAACGAGCGCAAAATAGATTTTGAAGTTGAACTTCCCGATCAATCTATTTCGCTTTATGCTGATGAAGATAAAATGTTTCAAATCTATCAGAATTTAGTAAGCAATGCCTTAAGGTATACCGAATCGGGAGGCAAAGTTAAAATCAGTCTGAAAGAAAATGCTAGAGAAATTATCTGCACAGTGGCTGATACAGGGATTGGTATTGCGAAAGGAAATATTGGCAAACTCTTTTCAAAATTTGAACAGTTTGGTCGACTTGAGGGACCTGGCTATAAAGGCACAGGGCTTGGATTAGCCATCGCAAAAGGATTGGTTGAGAAACACGGTGGGCGCATCTGGGTTGATTCAAAACTTGGTGAGGGGACCTCATTTTACTTTGCTATGAAAAAGTTGTCATTCCCAAGAATACATATTGTCGATGACGAAATTGCAGTTGTTGAGGTGATAAAAGAGTTTTTAATTGAGGATGGATATACATTTATTACATCTCAAAATGGAACAGATGCTATTGAAAAGGCGCAAAAATATAATCCAGATATGATCATTCTGGATATGAAATTACCCAAGATGAATGGTTATGAAGTTGTTGGGCGTCTAAAACAGGATGACAGAACAAATCAAATCCCTTTATTGATCATCAGCGCATTCAATGTGGATCAAAAACGACTTGAACAGACAGACAAACATTATGTGTTTCCAGTCCTGTACAAGCCGTTCGAAAGGAATCATTTGCGAATAAAAGTGAAAGAGTTATTATCCGAACAGTTCGTTTGAATTTGAAATCGATTCCAGATTATAAATCGAAATTTGATTCAGGCTATACAATCATTAATAGGACTATACTGACGGAGCCAATTTTATGCAGTCCAATAGTTATAAAAGAAATACTGATGTGGATATCCTGATAGTCGAAGACAGCCCGACTCAGGCAGCCAAATTGAAACAAATGCTGGAAAACGAAAACTACAAGATTCGCATTGCAAAGAACGGGGAAGAGGGATGGGATCTCTTAGAAGAACGATTGCCAAATGTGGTTATAAGCGATGTGATTATGCCTGGTATTGATGGTTATGAACTTTGTCGCCGAATCAAACATGATAAAAAATGCCGGCATTTACCGGTCATCCTGCTTACCCAGCTTTCAGATCCCAAAGATATTATTCACGGCCTTGAGTCCGGCGCCGATCATTTTATCACGAAACCTTACAGCGAAGATGAGCTGCTGTCACATATCCAATATATTTTCGTTAATCGTGAACTTCGAAAAAATCCGAGGGCTGATTTGGGAATTGAAATCTTCTTTGCCGGTCAAAAGCATTTTCTGACATCAGATCGCATTCAAATTTTAGATTTGTTATTTTCAACATATGAAGCGGTTTTACAGAAAAATCAAGAACTTGAAAAGAAGAATCTTGAGTTACAAAGTTCGATTGAGATGATCAAGACATTGCGAGGTTTAATTCCAATATGTTCTCATTGTAAGAAAATTAGAAATGATGAAGGATTTTGGCAACGCCTGGAAGAATATATCCATGAGAATTCCGAGGCAGAATTCACACATGGACTTTGTCCTGATTGTGAAAAGACCATCTATTCAAAATATTTTGAAGAGCATGTAGAAAACCATTCATCGACGTCATCACAATAGAACATGAGTTGGTCCTAAATTTCTGAAACTAATAATTGGAGTAGGACATGGGCGAGATTAAAAAAATACTGGTTGTTGAAGATGAACTTGGCTTTGCAAAAATGGTGAAGTTACGACTTGAATCTGTTGGATATTCAGTAACGATAGCTGGAGATGCATATACTGGAACCCAGGAAATCTTTAGAAATGATTATGATTTAATCGTCTTGGACTTAATGATGCCAGCTGGGGGTGGATTCTCACTTCTTGAACGGACTCGTAAAATACCAAACAAAGCTGATATTCCGGTTGTCATTGTAACAGGAAAGACAGTGGATGATGAAGTCAAGCGTTTGGCAAGTGAATATAATGTGTCAGAGATTTTCACCAAACCTTACAACAGTGTAGAGTTTGTTGATAAAATAAAATCTTTACTCAAAGATGCATAGCCTTTGAAACTGATGACAGACAAGAGCCGCAGAAAGGGCTTGAATGGGTGAGAGCAAAGACAAACGCATTCTTATTATTGAAGACAATACTGCCTTTCGTAAAATGTTACACATTCGGCTAAGTGCAAACGGGTATGACACTGTCGTAGCAAAGGATGGGCTGGAAGGGCTTGCGGCAGTCCGGACTTCAAATCCAGATCTAGTAATTACGGACATTATGTTGCCAGGTCTGGACGGACACAAGATATGCCGTATGATTAAATTTGATAAAAAGTTTAAGCATATACCAGTCATTGTACTCACATCTCGTGATCTGGATGAAGATGAAGAACTTGCCAAGCGATGCGGCGCTGATGCATTTATTGTAAAAACAACACGGGCAGAGATAATCCTGGATGTCATTGAGAAAATATTAGCACGGGAATTACCTCAATCCACATAAATTGCATGAGAATTTAGATACAAGGGTATTGTATGAAACAATCGCAGAAACTGAATGTCCTCCTTATTGAAGATCATCAGCCTGATGCCAGACTGATTCATGAAATGCTTCAAGACAAGAATTCAATGGGACCTGAAGGCGTCCAATATGAGATTATATGGGCCCAATCCCTGTCAGAGGGACTGGATAAGATGATTGAGTCAGAATGTGCTGTTTGTCTCCTTGATCTGTCCCTTCCAGACAGCACCGGTCTTAAGACATTCAGACAAGCCAAGGCCAAGGGGCAACAATTGCCTATCATTGTTCTCAGTGGTCTTGACGATCAATCCGTGGCCATACAAGCTGTGTCTGAAGGCGCACAAGATTATTTAGTCAAAGGGCAGGTGGACAGCAATCTATTGAAACGCGCGATGCATTATGCCATCGAACGTAAACACAGCGAGGAAGAAAAAGACCAGATTCAGGAGCAGCTTCATCAGTCGCAGAAAATGGAAGCCATTGGAACTCTAGCAGGCGGAATCGCGCATGACTTCAATAATCTAATGACCGCAATCCAGGGATTTACTGATGTGATTATGATGAAGACGGAGGAATCAAATCCGAACTACAGGGCATTAAAACAAATTCGTTTTGCCGCATCGAGCGCCGCTGATTTAACCCGGCAGATGCTGCTCTTTAGTCGTAGACATCCTACCAATTTCCAGGTTCTTAATCTGAATAAGGTTATTGGCGATTTACTTGTGATGGTGCATCGAATTATCGGTGAGGATATTGAAATACAAACTTCGCTTGATTCTGAACTTACTTCAATCCGCGCTGACAAAGGCACAATGGAACAGGTGATCCTGAATTTGACAGTCAACGCCAGAGATGCAATGCCAGAGGGTGGGAAAATTGATATTAATACTGATAATATTAAAATAAATGCTGAGGCATGCAAAGGCAAGCCGGAATTCAGGGCAGGTAATTTTATACGATTGCGTTTTTCAGATACAGGAGTGGGGATTCCGGAAGATTTGCTCGAACATATTTTCGAACCGTTTTTCAGCTCCAAAGGACTTGGTAAGGGAACAGGCCTGGGTTTGTCGGTAGTTTATGGAATAATCAAACAGCACGAGGGCTGGATGGATATTCAGACCCAGATTGGAAAAGGAACCACATTTGATATCTATATTCCTGCTGTGGATCAAAAAGTAAGTGAAGAGGATGAGCAAATTTCAATTGACTCATTGCAAGGCGAAGGCAAGCGTTTATTAATAGTCGAAGATTCAGAAGGAGTGCGGGAATTTGCATCATTGGCCTTAAGAGAAAATGGATATCAGGTTACCGCTGCAGCGACTGTGTCTGAGGCCATTCAGATGTATGATCATGAAAAAGGGCAATTTGATCTGATAATTACCGATGTGGTTCTTCCAGACCGAACCGGATTGGATTTGATTCGATATGTTATTGAGAAAAAAGAAGATCAAAAAGTACTGGTGAGCAGTGGATATACGGACCATAAATCGCAATGGCCGGTTATCGTGGAGAAGGGGTATCCATTTCTACAAAAACCTTATGCTTATGTAGATCTATTGAAAGCTGTAAAGAAGGCAGTATAATATTGAAATTGTTAATGTCCATCACCAAGTGAGGTGAATCTAATGAAGGTGCCTAAATTTTCATTCAAGCTCGACAATCGTATAATTTATCTATTGATATGGACGATATTTGTCTCCATTGTCCTAACGGTCATAGGCCAGCTGGGAGCCGCTTCAAGTTGGATCGTATTGCGAAATGTCGGACTGGGACTTTCCGTTGTTTTCTCCATCGTTCTTCTTTTTCTTTTCAGAAGAACGGCTGTTCAACCGATTAACAATATTGTCAAAATGACCGATCAGATCGTGAAGCAGGATCTCGATAGAATTCGGACCGCAATCGCAAATCTTTCCCAAGGCGATTTATCCACTCAGCTTAATATGAAGACAAAAGTGATCAAATCAGTACCGTCGACTGAAATTGGCTCAGTTGTAAATGGGTTGAATCATATGATCGCTGAGATCTCAGAGATTTCAGATGAATTCAACCATCTTACAGAGACTCCCTGTTCCAGACTCTGCTATGTAGGCGCGGATTCATTCCTGGAAGGCCGCAAATGTGGTGATGTTCTGGGAGAGATTCTGAATGGCCACGGTCAAATAGGTATTTCAACCGGTTCATTTCAGGCAGCCGGTCTCAGGCTCAGGCGAAAGGGTTGCGAAAGTATGCTGCGGGAGAAGTATCCCGATATTGAAATTGTTGAAGTTCATGAAACCAATGAGGCTGAAGAGATCTCTTATCGCAAGGCCCTGGAAATGATAAAAAAGTATCCCAAAATTTCAGGGATTTATGTGACTGAAGGCGCGACCCCTGTCGGTGTTGGACGTGCTATTGTTGAGATGGGCAAAGTGGGTCAGATTAAAGTCATAGTGCATGATTTGACCGACGCGACAATGAACTATATCACAGAGGGTGTGATTACAGCCACTTTGGGTCAGGATCCTTATACACAGGGGCATGATCCGCTCATCCATTTATTCAATCATATCGTAGGCGGCTGGAAACCTCCAGTTCCGAGGTTGCTTACACAAATGGATCTTGTGACCGGTGAAAATTACAAATCATTTTGGCAAAGAGGGCGAGGAATTGTTCAATCTCAGGAGGTACTGAATCGTCTGGCAATCCCTGTGGATGAAACACCTGAGAAATCCTTGCGATTGGTGATACTCGGCAGGCAAGATTCCGCTTTCTGGGATCCTGTTCACGAGGGCGCATTGTCGGCAGTTGAAAAATTGAAACTACATAATGTGAATGCTGAATGGATATTGCCCGAGCAAAAGGGTGGATCAAAGCTGTTTAATGTTGCGACATATGCCCCGTTCATCAAAAAACTGATTGAGGAAGGTGTGGATGGAATTGCTATGGTGGGTGCATACGGCGAATTGGTGCCGATTATCAATGATGTTGTGGCAAAGGGCATTCCTGTCGTTTTAGCAAACAGTGAACCTTCGAGTTTGCGCGGTCTGATTTATACAGTGATTGATCAGGCCAACATGCTCACGGAAATGAGTGAGAATCTGGCGACAAGTATCTATCAAGCCGGCATGGGCATTACTTCAATCAATGAAGCAATCGATACGGTTTCGGAAGGTATCAACGCGCAGAACAGTCAAGTGGCCAAAACTCATGAAACCCTTGAATCGTTGTTAACCAATATTGATATGGTGAGTCAGGAAGCAGAACGAATCGCAAAAGGGTCTGAAGAAACCGCGAGTGCAGTAGGGTCTGGAATCAATGCGATGGACAGCACACTTATGAGCATGCGTTCGATTGAAAAATCTGTGACGGATACTTCTGAAATTGTCGATCAATTGAGTGAACATTCAAATCAAATTGATGCGATCATTGACTTGATTGATGATATTGCGTCGCGTGTAAATATTCTTGCCTTAAATGCTGCAATCGAGGCCACCAAGGCAGGTGAATTCGGGAGCGGATTTATGGTTGTGGCCAAAGAAATCAGAACACTGGCCAAGAACACTGCAGAGGCTACTCGTCGTGTGACCGAACGAGTTATCGCTGTAAAGAATTCGATAGGCGATGTGCAGAAGGGCATGAATGTAGGTCTTAAAGAAGTCAAGCAAACCGCGGAGCTTACTGATCAATCAGGTGAGGCTTTGAATAAAATTAAAAATCTGGTAGAGACCGATCAGCAACGACTTTTGAAAATTTCGAAATCGATTTTAGGGATGCAAGATTATTCTCATCAGGTCGGTTCCGCTATGGACAGCGTGGCCAAAGTCAGCGAACGTAACGTCGGTCAACTGGATTCGGTAAACAACTCGACCAAGGAAATGAGCGTTCAAGTTAATGAAGTTACAAAATTGGCAAAGTTGCTTGAGCAGATGTCTCAGAGTGAACTAGAACTCTTGGCAAAATTCAGAGTTGGGAACAATCAGTCATAATACATTTGATAATCCATTATTCTCAAAAATGAATCATGCGAGGAGATGCTGGTTTTTGATTTAGAACATTGTGTGTTGTAATTTGTTTTTTATGTGGCAATCGTGATTTTGACCTTTTAATCAATCCACTCCAATTAACAAGGGGCATATCTTTTCATCCACGTGTCGTTTCAGATTGATCATTTTTCAAGGGTTCTTTCATCTTGAAGGCTCTCCAGTTCCATAAATCTTTGTCCCTAATTGAATGCCCGTTCCCATCCCGAAAACAGGGTGAGGTGCTCGTACAAGTGCATTTGGCCGGTATTTGCAATACGGATCTTGAAATTCTCAAGGGATATATGAATTTCACTGGAATCCCCGGGCATGAGTTTGTGGGGTATATCGCTGAATCCGATAACACAGCACTGGTAGGGAAGCGGGTCACAGGTGAAATCAATATTGGATGTGGTGAGTGCATTGCTTGTCAAAATGGATTGGATCGTCATTGTCCCAATCGTGATGTGCTGGGAATTCAGAATTATAACGGCGCATTCGCTGAATTCCTCATCATACCTGAAAAGAATTTATTTTTCATCCCGGATTCCATTTCCGATGAAGAGGCTGTGTTTATTGAGCCTCTTGCGGCTGCTTGTGAAATACTCGAACAAATTCAGATTCAGCCACAGTTCCATGTTGCTGTATTTGGAGATGGAAAACTGGGGCTTCTTATCGCGCAGGTGTTGCAAATATCCGGCTGTAAACTCACAGTAATTGGAAGGCATCCAGACAAATTAAATTTTGTCCGGCGATTGGGTGTTGATACACTCCTCGAATCGCAAATTTCAGATCAGCGATTTGATGTGGTTGTGGATGCCACCGGAAGCGCAGATGGATTCCATCAAGCTTTGCAATGTGTGAAACCGCGCGGCATATTCGTTTTAAAATCTACGACGCAAGAATCGATTCAATTCAACCCGGCAAAACTGGTCATTGATGAAATCCAGCTTGTGGGTTCACGATGCGGTCCATTTCGTCCGGCAATCCAATTGCTTGTCGAAAAGAAGGTTGATGTAAAGCCGCTCATTTCAGGCATCTATCCACTCAATGCCTGGGAAACGGCATTTCAAGTTGCAGAGTCCAGAGAATCGCTAAAGATTTTACTGTCCATGAAGCTCTGATAAAATCCATCACTCAAACATTCTATCATCCATTACCACGATACACATTGGTATAGATGTATTCATTTTCGAAGATTTAATTAAGTTGAGTGTGTTGAACTGATATTATTCGAGAAGAAAATCGAGCGGGTTTGTGGCTTTGGATTTATAATGCACTTCGTAATGGATGTGTGGTGCAGTAGACTTTCCCGTATTTCCGGAGAGGCCGATTAGATCCCAGCGCTTCACACGCTGACCGGGCTTGACAAAGATTTCTGAGAGATGCGCATACAATGATTCATATCCGTATCCGTGATCCACAATAATGTATTTGCCATAACCTTTATTTTTTACAACACGGGTGTTGATCTGTTTTATCCGACCAGCCCCTGTGGCTCGTACTTCTGAATCGGGTCTGACTGATATGTCCAGTCCGAGGTGGTCTTCTTCAATGCCGGTGAATGGATCGGATCGTTTCCCGAAATGAGAGGTAATCCATCCGCCGCGAACGGGGCGTATGGAGGGATAATGGGCAATTTCCTGAATTTTTGTGGACAGGATACGCTCGATTTCAGCGGTGCTCATATGCTGCCAGTTCATCTCCGCTCGTAAACGGCTGATATCGTGCTCAATTTTAATTACATCGGGAATCTCTAGCAATCCGGCCCGTTGGGTGTTTTCAGAGCCACCGACACCATATTCCATCTCTGGTGTTTCCATTGATGCGGTGATACGAATCTGACGGTTTCTTTTTTGGATGTCTTCCATTGAGGCATCCATCTCAGCCAACCTTTGTTCCCACTCAGAAAAGCGCTGACGCAATCGACTGTTTTCTCTTTTAAGATCTTGAGATTGATATCCCAGCTCAAGCTGAAGTATTGTATGTGCAAGGAGGATCGCCAAAAGCAAAATACCGAGAATGACGCCGAATGTATAGAGAATCAAGCGTTGCTTTGAAAGCATATGGCTTTTTAAATGGCTGCCTTCGGATTCACCGATAGCCACAATGTATTGATTATTCAGGCTCATGATCAGTTAAGAAAAACATCTCCGCTATGTTTATGCTATTTTTAAAGTGGCATTCACTACAAAAGACTGATAATATGATTTGCAAATAGTGGACCAAAAAACTGCTTAACTGATTAAAGATTAATGTATTAATATTAAATTTACTCCGTGTGAAAATATAAAAATTTTCTGTCCAATTGTCAACCCCTATTCATTTTCATTCCCTTATCCTGAATAGGAATTGTTCTCGCGCTTGATTCAGAGGATGGCCCATGTCCATATACTATCATCTCACTGATTTCAATAACCTCATGATATCTCTAAAGAAATTATTGAAATAGATGCATTATTTCCTTATGTTTAATATAACCTCGGATCGGCTGATTAAATGACTGAAACCTGTGTGTATGGCTGGCCAAATTGTTAAAAGAAATATCTCCAGAATTAAGATCCAGAGGTTGTGATGGATACAGATAACATCTACAGTGTTCTTATTCATTTCCTTGTATCGTGAAGGTAAAGGGTGAATTCAATGAAGAATAAACCTAAAATATTGGTGGTTGAAGATGAATTAATCGTTGCTGAAGATATTAAGGTCAGATTAAAAAATATGGATTATGAGGTTCTTGGAACGGTGGCCTCGGGTGAGCAAGCATTTGAATTTGTCGGGCAGAATAAACCCGATCTGGTACTCATGGATATCTTACTTCAGGGAAAGATGACAGGGATTGAGACAGCCGATCTGCTTTGGAAACGCGACTCAATCCCGGTGATTTTTGTCTCGGCCTATGCGGATAAAGAGACCATTGAGAAGGTAAAAAAGGCTGAACCCTTTGGATTAATCCTCAAGCCATTCGAAGATAAAGAACTGCAAAGTGTTATTGAACTCACGCTTTATAAATATCAGACCCAGCTTCAATTAAAAGAACGTGAGGCCTGGTTCTCCAGCACATTAAAAAGTATCGGTGACGGTGTCATTACAATGGATTGTGATGGGAAGGTCACATTCATCAATCCGGTTGCGGAGACACTCACAGGCTGGACTCTGGATGAAGTCAGAGATAAAACATTTGATTCGCTCTTCAAATTTGTAGATGAGAAAACGGATGAATCAGTTTCAATTCCCATTTCAAAAATACTCAAAACCAGGGAAGACTGGCACGCGCCGGATAGTGTTTGTCTGGTTAATCGTCACGAACATCGTATTCCTATCTCGGATTGCACCACACCCATCCGGGATGAGAAAGGTGCTGTATTTGGTTTGGTTTTAGTCTTTCGAGATGTCAGTGTTCAGAAAAGAATGGAAGCAGAGAAAGAGTCTATTCAGGCGCAACTGTTCCAAATTCAGAAGATGGATGCGGTGGGAACTTTGACGGGTGGTGTGGCTCATGATTTTAATAATTTGTTGACTGCGATTCAGGGTTGTACAGATATGGCTTTGATGAAGGTTGAGAAAGAAAATACGATTTATCATGATTTGAGGGAAGTTCAAAAAGCAGCGAGCCGTGCTGCGGATCTCACACGTCAGCTGCTGCTTTTCAGCCGCAAGCATCCAACCCAGTTCGTTCCTGTGGATCTCAATAAAAACATCAATGATCTCTTAAAAATGCTGCATCGCCTGATCGGAGAGGATGTGGGAATCAGCACTGCCCTGCATAGCGATCTGTGGACAGTGAAGGCGGATCCGGGAACGCTTGAGCAAGTTATGATGAATCTTTCGGTCAATGCGCGGGATGCCATGCCGAGAGGGGGCAAATTATCAATCCGCACGGCCAATGTTACTCTGGATGCATCTCAATGTATGAGCATGCCTGAATCAAGGACCGGATCTTTTGTCAAACTTGCTTTTTCCGATTCTGGTGAGGGCATGAATGATGAAGTGAAGGCGCATATCTTTGAACCTTTTTTCAGCACCAAGGATCCTGGACAAGGAACCGGATTGGGATTGTCCGTTGTTTATGGCATCATCAAACAGCATGATGGGTGGATTTATGTGATTAGCGCACCCGGATCCGGAACATCATTTGAAATTTACCTGCCAGCAGTCGATGAAGAAGCAATTGAGAGGTCAGAAGAGATATCATCCATTGAGGATCTGAGAGGGAATGGCGAACGCATTTTGCTGGTTGAAGACGCTGAGGGTGTTCGTGAATTTGCACTTACAGCACTGTCAGAGAATGGATATCAGGTCTTATCTGTTTTAAATGTGACTGAAGCATTATCTCTTATTGAGACAGAATCCGAACCTTTTGATATGGTATTCAGCGATGTGGTGCTGCCGGATCAGAGCGGTGTAGAGTTGGCAGAGAGATTGATAGAAATCGCTCCGGAAATCAAAATATTATTGACAAGCGGGTATACCGACCAAAAATCACAATGGGACACAATTCAGAAGCAGAGTTATCCATTTCTGCAAAAACCCTATACACTCAGGTCATTGCTTAAAACAATCCATCAAGTCTTGTTTTTGAGCAAAGGAGAGTCGGTCGTTTGATATTTTTCCGATTATATTTGATGGATCCGTCAGGGGATTTCATTTTGTGATCCTGCGAAATTTTTATCAATACGGGAATACACATTGATTCAGTTCTGATGTAAGTGCATAAGAAGATTGGGTTTAAATTTTGCAACAACAGATTTTTTTACTAGGATGTAGAATCCACATATTCGTAGGATTGATCGGTTGAGTTCTGATTTAAATCCATGTGAATGAATCTAATTTTTAGATCGTTACGTGTACGGAGAACCTTTTTATGAAAAAATTATTGCGCCTGTTACTTGTCGAAGACTCAGAAGATGATGCTTTTCTTCTCCTGCACGAATTAAAAAAGAGCGATTATAAGATTGAACATGAACGGGTTGAAACTGAGCCCGAGATGCGGAGAGCACTAAATCAAAAGGCTTGGGATGTTGTAATTGCCGATTATAATTTACCGAGATTCAGTGCGCCTGCCGCATTGAATGTGTTGCATGATGTCAATATCGATTTGCCTTTTATTATCCTTTCTGGCGCTATCGGAGAAGAAACTGCTGTTGAGGCAATGAGAGCGGGCGCGCATGATTATATCATGAAAGATCAGCTGGGCCGTCTGATTCCCGCGATTGAACGCGAGCTGAGAGAAACCGATGGAAGAAAAGAGCGGCGCGCGGCAGAACAGGCCTTGCGAGACAATCAGGAATTATTGCGCATGGTAATTGATACGACGCCCGCGAATATCATTGTAAAGGATAAAAAGGGACAGATCATTCTTACCAATCAAAGTGCGGCTGATTTGCGTGAGACCACACCCTCATACATGATTGATAAACGAGAATTGGATTTTGCTAATTACTCCGAAGCAAGAATCAAAGAGGCAGAGAAATGTATTGAGGAAGATAATGAAGTGATCGAGACAAAACAAGCCCTGCAAATCAATGACGAAGTATTTACTCTGAAAGATGACTCGAAACGATACTTTCAAACCACGAAAATTCCACTGACTGTTCGGGGAGATTCGAATTGCGTGCTCTCGGTCTCTGTAGATATCACGGAAAATAAAATCGTGGAACAGGAACGGACACGCATGCAAGATCAACTGCTCCAAGTCCAAAAGATGGATGCGATTGGCCGCCTGACCGGTGGCGTGGCACACGATTTTAATAATTTATTGACTGCCATACACGGGTGTACGGATATGGCGATTATGCGTGTGGAAAAAGACAATCCGATTTACCATGATTTACGAGAGGTTCAGGTGGCAGCAGGCCGTGCCGCAGATCTGACACATCAGCTGCTCTTGTTCAGCCGGAAACATCCCACACAATTCATACCATTAAACTTGAATCGTATAATTACTGATGTTCTCAAAATGCTTCACCGACTGATTGGTGAGGATGTCGGTATCAATACCATGCTGGCTAATAATTTATGGACTATCCGTGCGGATCGGGGAACCATTGAACAGGTCATCATGAATCTTGCGGTCAACGCGCGTGACGCGATGCCCAGTGGCGGGGACCTGATTATACGCACGGAGAATGTGATACTCGATCAGGATTCTATCCAGCATGTACCGGAAGCCCGTGCCGGACAATTTGTGCGGTTGACATTGACTGATACGGGTGTCGGCATGAATGAAATGACCACGCAGCATATTTTTGAACCATTCTTCAGCACCAAAGGACCTGGCCAGGGAACCGGATTGGGGCTTTCCGTGGTTTATGGCATTGTATCGCAGCATGAAGGCTGGATTGATGTGACATCCGAGATGGATGTGGGATCCTCTTTTGATGTTTATTTTCCATCAGTCCATGAAGAGCCGGTGAGTACCGAAGAAGAAAGCTATGATCTGGAGGCTCTCAAAGGAAAGGGTGAACGCATTCTTGTGGTTGAAGATGAGGATGGTCTGCGTGATTTTGTACGTTCAGCTCTGACAAAACATGGATATCAGGTATTAACTGCCGGCAACTCAGCAGAGGCGCTCAATATCTTTCTTCGCGAGGACGGAGAATTTGATCTGGTTTTCAGTGATGTGGTGTTGCCTGATGAGAATGGGCTGATCTTGCTTGATCGGTTGTTAAAAGAGAAACCGGATACTCCCGTTCTATTAACAAGCGGGTATACCGATCATAAATCACAGTGGCCAATCATTGAGCGAAAAGGGTATCCCTTTCTTCCTAAACCCTATAATCTGGGTTTGATGCTGAAAACCATTAAAGCCACAATACAAGAGAAAAAATTCAAATAATGTCCCAACCCTTATTATTAGAATTAACCATTTCATGAGCGATCAAACACCTATTCTGAAGTTCGATCCACATCCGGAAGCCGTGTCGGCATTCCGCAAACATTTTTCGATTTCCCGCGAAAAACCGGATATCGAATTGCTGAAGGAAATCCTTTCACACTACTCCCAAATCCCCTATGAAAATCTAAGCAAGATCATCAAACATCATCAGTTCGATGATGTATCAGAGAAAATTCGACTGCCTGAAGAGGTGATGGAGGATCATGCGCGGTTTCATCTTGGGGGCACCTGTTTTGCGCTGACTTTTTTTCTTGAAGCCATTTTAAAACAGCATGGATACAATTGCTATCCGGTGATGGCGGATATGCGTTACGGGCCCAACACACATTGCGCGATGGTTGTCATCCTCAATGGAATCAAATATCTGGTCGATCCCGGATATCTCCTCAATCAGCCTATGGAGTTGGTGCAGAATCGTCCCCGGATTTATGATACCGAGTTTTCAGGCGTTGAGCTGGTCTATCAGATTACAACATCCCTTTACGAAATCTATACATTCCGAAAGGATGAGATCAAATGGCGATACCAGTTCCGGGATATCCCTGTTGCCCCCAAAGATTTTGCACGCCTCTGGACCTCTTCTTTCGCTTGGAATGGCATGCACGGACTATGCCTCTCGCGCACAGAAAAGGGCCGCATGGTTTATGTGCATAAAACCTTTATGCGCGAGACTTCCTATGACAAGAAAACCAATTATAATATAAAGAAAGATTATCACCTCAGAATCCATGAAACCTTCGGGATCGCCCCAGAACGTGTAGAGGAGGCGCTTGCCGCGCTCGAGGCCAATTTGGAACGGGAACGGGAGTTGGGATTGTGGGTCCCAAAGAAAAGTGGCACCGTGAACGGGGAAAGGGAAAAAATAAAAAGAAGGATGTAAGTTTGTGAAACCTGTTGAAGCCGATCCGGTTAAATTGTTTTTTGGTGTGTTATATAGTGATGAGACACTTCTGAACAAAGCATTTGAGTTGATAGAGGCCTGGTTCAGTTCCATTGATTTTAAAAGTGACCCGGTGCCATTTGATATCACAGATTATTATGTGTCTGAGATGGGGGAGTCCATCCAGCGGAGGTTTGTGACTGTTCAGAAATTGGTGTCTCCAAAACAGCTTGCGCGCGCAAAACTCGAATCCAATGACATTGAAGACAGCCTGGCAGTCGAAGGCGAGCGCAAAGTCAATCTCGATCCCGGCTATCTGGATTATGACAAGGTTGTACTTGCCTCAGCGAAATACAATGGTGACAAGGTGTATCTCGATTTCGGTATCTGGGCCGATCTGACGCTTCGATACAAGAATGGAAAGTTTGAGTCCTATCCCTGGAGCTTCCCGGATTTCAAAGCGGGATTATATCATGATGTGTTTAAGCAAATCCGTGAAACGTATAAGGAGCAGCGACGGAAGGAGGAAGCGGCGGCCAGGGAAGCAGCCTCCTCCATCCGATTGCCGGGAAAATAGGGATTTGGATCCAAGCTGTTTACAACAAAGCCTTTGACAATCCCGATAAAGATTATTATATTGATTTCGATAATTTTCCCTTTAATGTGATCCGGAGAGGTCATGAAGGGTTTTAGCTATAGAGGAGAATCTGTACCTTCCGGATCTTGATGTTCGGGAGGTATTTTTTTGCCATCCAATGCAATATTTAAAACAGTCGCAAACGGGAAAGCGGGGAGAGGTACATGAAAGAAAAAAGTGAAATTATGGACGGGCAGGCAATCGGACGAACTCTGCTTCGACTTACACATGAGATTCTTGAAAAGAATCGCGGCGCCGAGAATCTGGTGATCGTCGGCATTCGAGACCGGGGGGATATCCTGGCTTATCGCATCATCCAACAGATTGCCGAGATTGAGAAAAAAGAGGTTGCGTTGGGTGTGCTCGACATCACGCTCTATCGTGATGATTTCAGGCGCGGCAATGACATTCCAGTGGTTCGGGAAACGGAAATCCCTTTTGACATCACGGGCAAGCGGGTCGTGCTGGTGGATGATGTGCTTTACACGGGACGCACGATTCGGGCTGCGTTGGATGCGATCAATGATTTCGGTCGTCCTGCTATTATCCAGCTGGCCGTTCTGGTTGACAGGGGACATCGTGAATTGCCGATCAAGGCGGATTATGTGGGCAAGAATGTGCCGACCGCGCAGAATGAACAGATCCAGGTGCAGCTGGAAGAAGTTGACGGCACGGATCGTATCTGTCTGATTGAAATGTAATTTAAACTTTCGGGAGCATTATGCAATTACAAAGCCGTCATCTACTGGGGCTCGAGAACGTTACCCGGGACGATATCACGCTGATTCTCGATACGGCCGTGTCCTTTAAAAGGGTGCTCGAACGGCCCATTCCCAAAGTGCCCACGCTTCGCGGCAAGACTGTCGTGAATCTTTTCTTCGAACCTTCCACGCGCACGCGCATTTCATTCGAACTTGCCGAGAAGAGGCTCTCCGCGGATTCGGTTAATTTTTCAGCCTCTTCATCCAGCCTTAAAAAAGGCGAGACATTCAAGGATACAGCCCGCAATATCGAATCCATGATGATTGATTTTGTGGTGATCAGGCACAGTTCGCCAGGGGCCGCACATTATCTCGCAAACAATGTAAAGGCATCCATTATCAATGCGGGAGACGGGGCGCATGAACATCCGACCCAGGCTCTGCTGGATTTGATGACATTGCGGGAAAATCGTGAATCCCTCAAGGGATTAAAAGTCGTGATCGTGGGTGACATCGAGCACAGCCGTGTGGCGCGATCCAATATTTATGGATTATTAACCATGGGTGCGGAAGTGGGAGTTTGCGGGCCATCCACGCTCCTGCCGCGGGAAGTGGAACGGCTAGGTGCCACCATCTATCCTCACATCGAAGATGCGATTGCCGAAGCGGATGTGCTGAACATTCTTCGCATCCAATTAGAACGGCAAGGCAAGGGGCTTTTTCCCTCCATCCGTGAATACCGGAATCTGTTCGGTGTGACACGCGAGCGGGTTGAACGGGCGCACAAACCATTGACCATCATGCATCCTGGACCGATGAACCGGGGCGTTGAAATCGACAGTGATGTGGCAGACAGCGACGCATCGGTCATTCTGCAGCAGGTTACAAACGGGGTCGCAGTACGCATGGCCATTCTTTATTTACTGGCCGGTGGGAAAGCCATGGCGGAAGGAGAAGAGCATGCCTAAACTCAATTCAGATCAAACGGTTCACATAGAGAAATTGTTGCTCAAGGGTGCGCGGATTCTCGATTCCGCCCATAAACTGGATGAGACTGCGGACATCCTCATTCAGAAGGATACTATTCAGGAGATCAGCTCAATCCCCTCCGACACATTTAAAGGAACTGTCCTTGACTGCGCGGGACTGGTTGTCGCGCCCGGATTCTGCGATATGCATGTGCATTTACGCGAGCCGGGACGTGAGGACAAGGAGACCATTGAAACCGGATGCGCGGCCGCGGCTGCCGGTGGATTCACGGCTGTAGCGTGCATGCCCAATACCAAGCCTCCTCTGGATAATCGCAGCCTAATCGAATTTGTTCAGGAGCGAGCGGAATATTTACTCACTGACGTCCATCCTGTCGCTGCGATCACAAAGGGATTGAAGGGCGAGGAACTTACCGAAATGGGTGAGTTGGCTGAAGCGGGTGCAGTCGCCTTTTCGGATGACGGCCGGCCGGTTTTTGATTCGGATCAATTCCGTCGCGCGCTCGAATATGCGGGCATGTTCAACCGCCCTATTATTGAGCACAGCGAAGAGCTTAGTTTGGCCGAGGGCGGTCACATGAATGAGGGATTTGTCTCTACCCAGCTCGGATTGAAGGGGATTCCCCCGATCAGTGAGGATATCGCGGTGGCCCGCAACGTCCTGATTGCAGAATATGTGGGCAAACCGGTGCATATCGCGCATGTGTCCACAGCCGGATCGGTACGCATTATCCGCGAGGCAAAATCACGAGGCGTTCCTGTCACTGCGGAAACCTGTCCGCACTATCTCATTTTCACGGATGAGATGGTCAAGACATTTGATCCCAATAAATATAAAATGAACCCGCCACTTCGAACCGAGGCAGACCGGCTTGCGCTCCTCGATGGATTAAAAGACGGCACCATCGACGCGATTGCCACGGATCACGCGCCGCATACGATTGATGACAAGGATTGTGAATTTGATGTGGCGGCGTTCGGGATTATCGGGCTTGAGACTTCCATCGGATCTGTACTGTCGCATCTTGTCCAGAACGGCAAATTCAAGCTCCCGAAGATAATTGAATTAATGTCTGTCAATCCAAGAAAGATTTTGGGCTTAGATCCGATTGAGATTAAGGCTGGAGCCAGGGCGAATCTAACGGTATTTGATCCCAAAGCGGAGTGGACGGTTGATCCCACGCAATTCAAGTCAAAGGGGCGGAATACGCCGTTTGACGGTGAGACGTTTACAGGTAAGGCGGTTGCTGTGCTGAATAAGGGGATGGTGTATTTAGGTAGATGAATTTCATTGTAATATGTGATTTATTTGTGAAGATGCTATTAACAACTTATGTATAATTTTTAAGGCAGTATATGGACATCCTTGTAGTATGCAATTCTTGTGGTAATGAATGCCTGTTTTCCTTTTGGCAATCTGGTACAACAAAACAATTTAGATATTGTAATTCAACTATCATTGTACCGACCTTGGACGAAAGTGAATTTAATAGACTAAAATATGAGGCAATATTAAGGAATTTAAAGAATGCAGAGTCCGAAAAAAAACAATTTGTTGACTGGGTAAGAGATATATTCGGGATTAAACTTACATATGGGTTCGGATTTGCATCTATTCTTTTATATATAACGGGTATATTTCAGTTTCCAGATCTTGGCTATGGTATTATAGTTCAATTAGTATATGTATTTGGTTTTGGTGCGGCAATTTGGGCTTTTATTTACTTAATTATTTGGAAGATATTGATTATACTGAAGAAGATTTTTAAAGGTCGCTAGCATTAGTATAAACATTTTATCTCTCGTTCCTACGCTCAGCGTTGGAACGGCAAAGAAAAAGAGTAAATGGCAAGAACAAGATATAAAATCTTCGATAATGATCATCCCTACTTTTTAACATGCACCATCATTGATTGGCTTCCTTTACTCACAGATACGAAAGTTATTCAAATCATCCTTGATTCCATGAAATTCATGCAATGTGAGAGCCGTATGAGGATTTTTGCTTATGTGATCATGGAAAATCATATGCACGTGATTGCTTCGTCAGATAGTCTTTCCGAGGAAATCAGGAAATTTAAATCATTTACAGCAAGATCGATTATCGACTTCTATAAGCAAAAGAGTGATTCTGAAATATTGAAGAAATTAAGTTTACTAAAATGCACATATAAAAAAGATCGAGCATATCAATTTTGGCAGGAGGGGAGTCATCCACAGCAAATCGGATCGTTGGAAATGATGCAGCAGAAGGTGGATTATATTCATTACAATCCTGTCAGAAGCGGTCATGTTGAGGAGCCTGAAGAGTGGCAATATTCCAGTGCAAAGAATTATGCTGGGATGGAAGGGCTAATTGATGTGAGTTTAGAGTGATTATAGTTGGGTTCTAGCACAGAACTATCGTTCCCACGCGGAGCGTAGGAACGAGGGGGTCAAGTTTACTACTGCTTCACCAACCACTCAACCGCTTCTTCACGAGTACTGCATTGCTTAAATGTTCTTCCTGAAAATTTGGAAACGATATCCAGCATCATTTTCTTTAATCCCGTGATGCCGACTACTGCACTGGCCCTGACATAGGGCCGGTTGGATGCCGCGAAATCCTTCAATATGTCAATGGTCTCTTTGTCAAAGTAAGAATGGGTCGCGTCAAAGAGGGTCAGCATTGAATTTTTCTGCTGCATGTGAATGAGGTGTTTGGCATCCTCGATAAACTGTTTGAATTCATCACCCGGTGGCATATTTGATACATCCAGCAGGATAATATGACGGCCATCCTGTTCGATAAATTGAATTCGTTCATTCAAGGCTGAAGTTCTCATGGTTTTTAAACGTCTTTTATTTGAGAAATATCATCCCAAATTTAACTGATTGATACCATCAGTGCAACACCTAATTCATGGTCTTTCAGAGGCAAATCCACAATAACTCACATTATAATCCAATTTACACCTCATTAACCACAAATACCTTGACTTCGAATTTGTGATTCCTTATATTTAAAGGCTTATTTTTTGATGACTATTGAGGAGTTTGTACGCGTGAAATCGATGATACCCAAAGTGGACGAAATTGAAAGAAAGTGGTTTGTGGTTGATGCCGATGGTCAGATACTCGGACGACTGGCGTCACAAATCGCATATGTATTAAGAGGCAAGCATAAACCCCAGTTTACACCCCATATGGATTTGGGTGATCATATTGTGGTTGTGAATGCAGAAAAAATTAAAACAACCGGAGATAAACTAGATCAGAAACGTTATACACGGTATTCCGGTTTTCCAGGCGGACTTCGTATTAAGACTATGGCAGAAATACTTCAACGTCATCCCGATCGCGTCTTGACCAAAGCGGTTAAGGGTATGCTGCCCAAGAACAAGCTCGGACGCCAGATGATTAGAAAACTGCGAGTGTATGCAGGACCCGAGCACCCTCATGCATCACAGAAAGTTGAAGCCTGGCCCACTAATTTGAGGAAAGCATGAAAGATACAGCAACTTACGCAACCGGACGAAGAAAAGAATCCGTGGCCCGTGTTTGGATTAAACCCGGCTCCGGTAAAGTTATTGTAAACAAACAGGAATTAATAGCATATTTTCGCAGACCCACTCTTGAGATGATCATCAAACAGCCCTTTTCTGTGACCAGCACAGAAGGCCAGTACGATGTGACTGCTACAGTTAAGGGTGGTGGATTGACAGGCCAGGCGGGTGCCATGCTTCTGGGGATTTCCCGTGCGCTGAAAGAGGTCAATGAAGAGATGAAAAAACCTCTGCGTGATGCCGGATTTTTGACACGTGATCCGAGAGAGAAAGAACGAAAGAAACCTGGACAGCCCGGAGCGCGTAAGCGATTCCAGTTCTCGAAACGTTAAACCAACTGACACACATTCCTTGATTTTCAAAAAGGGTGCCGGGAACCTCATTTATTGGGATTCCCGGTTTTTTGAGAAGACGATAGGAATGGTGGACCAACCCAATCAATAAGGAGAGCTTCACATGCCAAACATTACTTTGCAACAACTGCTTATGTCAGGAGCCCATTTCGGGCATCTGACCCGCCGCTGGAATCCTAAAATGAAACCGTATATTTTCATGCAGCGTAGCGGTATTTACATTATTGATTTAAACAAAACGCTCAACCTGCTGCTCAACTCCTGCAAGGCAATCTCAGAGATCGTAGCTGACGGTGATAAAGTGCTTTTTATCGGCACAAAAAAACAAGCCAAGGATATTATCAAGGTTGAAGCCGAACGATGCGGCATGCCTTACGTGACAGAGCGCTGGCTCGGTGGTATGCTCACAAATTTTGTGACGATCAAGAAAAGCATCAAGCATCTGAAAAATCTCGATAAAATGGCTACTGACGGGACATATGACAACATCTCTAAAAAAGAGATTCTGACGATTGAGCGCCAAAAAGAGAAACTTGAGAGAAGTCTGGGCGGGATTAAAGATATGCCCAGGTTGCCTGCTGGAATCTTCATTGTAGACACCAAAAAAGAATCCATTGCAGTGGCCGAGGCGAACAAGCTCGGTATCCCGATTTTTGGTGTGATCGATACAAACTGTGATCCTGATCCGATTGATTATCCTGTACCGGCGAATGATGACGCATTCAAATCCATCAGTCTGATTGTGCATACCATTGCTGACACAGTGATTGAAGGCAAGAACAAGCAAAGCCAAGGTCAGGACATGGAAGCTAAGAAGAAAGTCGATGAAGCAGAGATGAAACCCGAAGTAGAATCCGCTCCGAAAGCTGAAGCGAAACCGGCGACTAAATACAAACTTAAAGCTGACATGAAACCAGAAGCTAAACCCCAGCCTGAGCCTGTTGTCGAAAAGGAAGAGATAATTAAAGAAGAAAATAAATCCGAATAACTTTAGATAGAATTCCATAGGAGCATTTCATGAGCATTTCCGCTGCTGATGTGAAAAAGCTACGCGACCAAACTGGCGCTGGCATGATGGATTGCAAGAACGCACTAAAAGAAACAGATGGTGATATTGAAAAAGCGATTGACGCCTTACGCAAGAAGGGCATTGCGTCTGCGCAGAAACGGTCAGGACGTGCAGCCAATGAAGGCTTGATCATGTCTTATATTCATCCCGGCAGCCGGCTGGGTGTGATGGTTGAAGTCAATTGTGAAACCGATTTTGTTGCCAAAACCGATGATTTTAGTGCATTGGCAAAAGACATTGCCATGCAGATCGCAGCCAGCAATCCGGTTGCAATCAAACGTGAAGAAGTACCGACTGAAGAAATTGATAAAGAAATGGATATCTTCCGCTCGCAAGCAAAAAATGCTGGAAAGCCTGAAGCTGTGATTGAAAAGATTGTTCTAGGTAAGATTGAAAAATATTATCAGGAAATCGTTTTGCTGGAGCAGCCGTTTGTCAAGGATACCAATAAGAGTGTGAAAGAGTATCTCCTGGAAGTATCCAGCAAGCTGGGTGAAGCCCTGAATGTGAAAAGGTTCGTGCGTTTCCAGCTGGGCGAAGAATAATCCCGTCAATTTAAAAGACGAGGAACTCACTTTGTCGCAAAAATCCAAGAATAAACCAGCTTACAAACGTGTCTTGCTTAAATTAAGTGGTGAAGCGCTTCGCAGCAAGGATCGTGATCTGGATATTGATCCCGAAGTGGTCAAACAGATTGCAAATGAGATTCGTTCTGTGATAGAGGTAGGTGTCGAACTTGGTATTGTGATTGGCGGAGGTAATATATTTCGCGGATTGTCTGCCAGTGCCCGAGGCATGGATCGCGTTACCGCGGATCATATGGGCATGCTTGCCACAGTGATCAACTCCCTTGCACTTCAGGATTTTCTCGAACGTGTTGATGTGCCAACCCGTGTTATGTCCGCGGTACAGCTTGAGGCGATGGCTGAGCCGTTTATCCGAAGACGCGCTATGTCGCACCTGGATCGCGGTCGTGTGGTTGTTTTCGCGGCCGGTACCGGCAATCCATATTTTACCACAGACTCCGCCGCTGCGCTTCGTGCCATTGAGATTGGCGCGGATGCGATCCTGAAAGCCACCAAGGTGGATGGCATTTACAGCAGCGATCCACTCATTGATCCTCAGGCGACACGGTTTAATTCCCTCACCTTTACCGAAGTTATTGAAAAACAGCTTCGCGTCATGGATGCAACTGCAGTCACACTTTGTCGTGAAAACAATCTTCCCATTATTGTATTTAAATTGCTCGAAGAGGGCAATCTGAAACGGGTAATTTTCGGTGAGAAAATTGGATCCATAGTTCAAGGAGAGAACGATGGTTGAAACCACGATCAATGATGCCAAAGACAGAATGGAAAAAACAGTTATCAACAGTCAGACTGAGTTGAGCCGTATGCGAACGGGTCGTGCCAGCCTGTCGATGCTTGATCCGATCAAAGTGGATTATTACGGAGCCATGTCACCTCTGAATCAGGTGGCCAATATCAGCATACCTGAACCGCGGTTGATCAACATTCAGCCCTGGGACAAGAGCATGCTTCAGGCCATTGACAGGGCGATTCAACAAGCAGATATTGGCATCACTCCGCAGAATGACGGTAATATCATCCGGCTTCCGATTCCTTCACTTACGGAGGATCGCCGCAAGGAGTTGGTTAAGGTGATTCATTCGATGGCAGAAGAAGCCAGAGTTGCGATTCGAAATATCCGACGTGACGCGCTGGATACTCTGAAAAAAGCGCAAAAAGACTCCAATATCTCTGAAGATGAAGAATATAATGCCGGGATCGATATGCAGGAGATCACGGATACATATATCAAGAAAATTGATGAAGTGGCCAAGGCCAAAGAAATCGAGATTATGGAAGTCTGATTCTTCTTCCATTTATAATTTTAAACCCCGATATGGATTACATGTTGGGGTTTTTTGTTGAGTCCAAGTAGAATTGTGCAAAGCTATTTCGATGTACTAAACAGTCTGAATCTTTTTTCTAATTGTTTGTCAATGAAAATTAAATTAAATTTCCAGCTGACATGATCTCTGAATACAAATATTAGTCTATATAGAAAAGGAATCAAGAGATGTCTCATAAAGAAATGAATCGCCGGCAATTTTTGAAATCCACATTACTGACCGGAGCTGCGCTTGTTTTCCAACCGATCTTTTCGAAACAGACGGTTTTATCGCATGCAGATTTGGTTCCCCTTGGTAAAACAGGATTAAAAATCAGTCGCCTTGGATTGGGTGCAGGAAGCAACAGCGGTGAGGTACAGCGTTCACTGGGGCATGCAGGATTTAATAAACTCATCCGTTATGCCCATGAACGGGGTGTGAGGTACATTGACACTGCGAGTTCATATCACACCCATACATGGATTCGCGAAGCCATTCAGGGACTACCCCGTGAAGATTTTTTTATTCTCACGAAAATGAGCGGCTTGCCAGACAATCCCATGAAAGAGCTGGAACAATACCGTAAAGAGCTGGGTGTTGATTATATCGACAGTTTGCTAGTCCACGCCCAAGTTCACCCGGACTGGGTGGAGACGCACAAGCGATTGATCGACGCATTTGAAGAAGCCAAACACAAACAGATCATCCGGTCTCATGGTGTGTCATGTCATTCATTTCCAGCCATTCGCAAGGCCGCAGAACTCGAGTGGGTGGATGTGAATCTTGTGCGCATTAATCCTCAGGGAGTCAAGCTGGATACGGAAAAAGAAACCTATTTTGATCACAGCACAACAGACAGTGTGCCGATCATCCTGGGTCAGATCAGGCAGATGAAAAAGAACGGTCACGGTGTAATTGGTATGAAATTGATTGCCGATGGAGATTTTACTAATCCTCAGGATCGCAAGAAATCTATCCGCTTTGCTATCCAAAAGAGCGACGTGGATGCGGTTGTAATCGGATTTAAAAGCATCGCAGAGATTGATGAAGCGATTGAGAATATAAATGGTGCATTGCAGGATATGGGGTGAACTTCCTTTGTAAATGAATTCAATAATTCTATAATTGAATGGGAAAATTAGTGCTATGAATGTAACTATCAAAGTTTGTTTGATTTCATTTTTAATTATTAGCTGTTCATTACCTGAGAAATCAAGAACAGAAGATACACCTGTTGATAGCAGGCAAAATATTATGCAAGAAAAGCCATACACCTATCAGGGAGAGCCACTTCGAGTAGGCGTTATTGGTTTTGTGCATGATCATGTGGGGTGGATATTAGGAAGAGAAAAATACGGTGATATAGAGATTGTAGGTATAGTAGAACCCAATCGGGACTTAGCAATCCGGTATTGTAAACAATATGGCTATCCCATAGACATGGTTTTCAGCACTATAAAAGAGATGTTAGACTCTACGCATCCTGAGGCAGTCACAGCATATAACATGATTTCTGAACATATAAAAGTAGTGGAGCAATGTGCGCCAAGGGGAATTCATGTTATGGTTGAAAAGCCTATGGCCACAAATCTGGATGATGCTGAAAAAATGATCGCTTTAGCAAACCAGTATCATATTAGCCTGATAACAAATTACGAAACGTCATGGTATGGAAGTAATTCAGAAGCATATAAGATCGTACATAAAGAGAATGAAATTGGAGACATAAGAAGAATTATCTTTCGCACAGGACACAAGGGGCCGATTGAGATCGGATGTACTCCGGAATTTTTGGAATGGTTAACGGATCCAATTATGAATGGAGGAGGGGCCTTGACTGATTTCGGTTGTTATGGAGCTAATCTGGCTACCTGGTTCATGAGAGGAGAAGAACCTCAAACCGTTTCATGTATCACACAGCAAATTAAACCTGACCTTTATCCAAAAGTAGTAGATGAAGCGACCATCGTTTTAACTTATCCTAAGGCGCAAGTTATTATTCAAGCATCCTGGAATTGGTCCCAGGGCCGAAAGGAGATGGAAGTTCATGGTAAAACAGGATTTGTTATATGTGAAAATAGTGAAGATATGGTGTTGATGAAGAATGAGAAGGATGGGGGCCGTTCCTTAAAAGCCAAACCTCTACCGAATGGAATTCACGATCCATTCGCTTTTTTTACTAAAGTCATAAAAGACAATTATTCCATTGATCCTTTTAGTCCTTCATCCTTAGAAAACAATAAGGTAGTCATGCAAATATTAGATGCAGCTAAATACTCTGCAAAAACAAGGCAAACTGTTGTTTGGGATGAGTATTATGAAAACTAGTAGCTTGATTGGTAAAGGAGTCTTTTTTTTAATCATTCTGTCAAATCCAATAAAATATAATTTCAACAAAGGGAGGTAACATTATGCAATCAGTCAAACTGACTCTAATTTTAACAATTTTTGTTCTGATGGTATCGTGCTCAAGATTAATGACTCCATATTCGCAGAAAGCTGGGCCGGGGCCAGGTGAAACCTGGCGAGCGCTCCATGTGTTAAACTATGCATCCGATTCAGACATGGACACTCTGGCAATGGAAATCCCACAATTGGCAAAAATGGGGCTGAATGTTCTCATTTTTGAAATTGATTATGATTTAAAGTTTAAATCACATCCGGAGCTCATTCGTTCGAAAAATCCGATCACGCCGAAAGCCGCCCAGAAATTCGTAAAACTCTGCAATAGCCACGGCATTAAGGTCATTCCACAATTTCAATGTCTTGCTCATCAGTCGTGGGCCAAAGAGACTTTTCCACTGCTTACTGAATATCCTGAACTGGACCTGACTCCCGGCGTCTATGCAAACAATGACAGCATCTACTGCCGCGAATGGGATCCGATGAATCCCAAGGTGAATGAAATTGTATTCGCTTTGTTGGATGAAATCATCGATGCCTTTTACGCAGACGCCTTCCATGTAGGAATGGATGAAGTGTTTCTGCTTACTGACAAACATGCAACCGCCACCAAAGACAAAGATCCGGCGGAGGTGTACGCTAAAGTCGTCAATGAAATTCATGATCATCTTGTGACAAAAGGATGTGAAATGTTGATGTGGGCGGACCGCTTTATTGACAGTGAAAAAATTACGTTTGGAACCTGGGAAGCCAGCGCCAACGGCACACATCCAGCAATCGACTTGGTGCCCAAAGACATCATCATGTGCGACTGGCATTATGAAACCATGGATGTATATCCTTCTCCAATGGACGGATATTTATCTGTCCCGATGTTTCTCGAAAAGGGATTCCGGGTATTGCCATGCAGCTGGCGCAATCTCGTCTCTTCTAAAGCCCTGATCGAATACAGTCTGAAGCAGGATGATCCTAAAATGCTGGGGCATCTTTTTACCATGTGGTCTTCCAGGAAAGGCAGCGTCACCGAATGGCCGCCGATGGTGCAGGGACTGCTGTTGTTGACACAGGGAGACAACAATAAATAGAAAAATTGAAGAGGAGTATTATTATTCATATATTAGTTAGAAATATTTCACTTGCATTATTAAATTAATTGCGTATCTTGTTACTCCAAGAAGAAACACTGGAATTGATATTAAATATAAACTTATGAAAACAATAAATACATATATGCATTTCTGGTGGTGGTGGACTCCACTTTGGTGACCACCTCTACGTTCTGATTTAACATATTAAGGTGGGGCCTGACAACCGGTTTCCCGCCTTTTTGTTTTTGTAACCGCGGGAAACTGAAACCTCGCGGTTTTTTTTGTGATCCTCAAATTGGTAGAAAGCTATTTGAGGTTGGATGTTTTTATATAATGGAGGGAACAATGGCAATCAAGGAAGCGATTCAGAAAACCATTGAAGGGCAGAATTTAACTTTACAGGAATCTTATAATGTGGCCAATTTCATTATGGGTGGCGAGGCGACTGACGCGCAGATCGCAGCATTGCTTGTGGCGCTTCGGCTCAAGGGTGAGACGATTGATGAGATCACCGGGTTTGCAAGATCCATGCGGGAGAAGGTGAATGTGGTTACATGCAAAGAGAGTCATCTTGTTGATACCTGCGGTACAGGAGGTGACAACAGTGGCACGAATAATATTTCCACAGTGAGCGCATTTGTTGCGGCGGGTGCGGGATGCAAGGTGGCCAAGCATGGCAATCGATCTGTATCGAGTCAATGCGGCAGTGCGGATTTGTTTAAAGAATTGGGAGTTCACATTGAGATATCTCCTGAGCAGATGGGGCAGTGCATTGATGAAACCGGCATTGGATTTTTGTTTGCGCCGCTACTTCATCCTGCGATGAAATATGCGATTGGGCCGCGTTGTGAGATGGGTGTGCGTACGATTTTCAATATTCTCGGTCCGTTAACCAATCCGGCGGGAGCCAAACGACAGGTGATGGGTGTGTTCAGTCCTGATCTGACCGAACCACTTGCCAATGTGCTGAAGCAATTGGGCTCCGAGCATGTGATGGTTGTACATGGCAGCGGCCTGGATGAGATCACCCTTACAGGTGAAACTCAGATCAGCGAGTTGAAGAATGGATCTGTCCTAACCCATAATATCACTCCTGAAGATCTGGGACTTCTCAAGGTTACTATGGATGACATCAAGGGCGGAGATGCAACTGAGAACGCGAAGATCACGATGGACATTCTGAACGGCGCAAAGGGACCGAAACGCGATATGGTTCTGGTAAATGCAGGCGCGGTAATTTATGTGGCGGGACTGGCATCCAGTCATATGGATGGGATTAAGATGGCAGCAGAGTCGATTGATTCAAGTAGAGCATTAAAAGTCGTGGAAAGCTTAAAAGAGTTGACAAAGGCGATGGCATCCTGAGGGATGGGGAATGGTTAAAGGGGAATTCGCCTTCGCCAAGAAACGGCTTCGGCGGACAAGCGGGGAACACAAGAAGTGGCAAGAGGCGAGGGGCTATAGGCAGAGAAGGCCCAGCCCTTCCTCCCAAGAGCATAATTATATCAATGATGAGTGGTTGGAATAAAATGAATATCCTGGGAAAAATTATTGCTGTTAAGACCGAAGAGGTGATGGAGAAGAAACGGAAGATTCCATTGTCCGAGTTGGAGAAGCAGTCATTGTCTGAGGTTCGTGATTTCAAGGGAGCTCTTGAGAAATCAGGTCTATCCGTAATAGCGGAGATTAAACGCAAGTCTCCATCCGAGGGGCTGATTCGGGAGGATTTTGATCCTGTAGCGATTGCTAATGCTTATAAAGAGAATGGCGCTTCCACGATCAGTGTGCTGACCGATTCCGAATTTTTCGGGGGGAGTGATGATTATCCCATGCTTGTGAAGCAGACGGTTGATCTGCCTGTACTTCGCAAAGAATTCATCATTGATTCGTATCAGATTCTCGAATCATGTGTGCTTGGCGCGGACGCAATCCTCCTGCTTGCCAGTGTGTTAGACGCATCTGAACTCGCTGATTTTATCCAGCAAGCCACAGAATTGGGTATGAATTGTCTGGTTGAGGTTCATGATGGTCAAGAATTGGAAGCGGCATTGAAAGCGGGTGCTTCCATTATTGGAATTAATAATCGGAATTTAAAGACGTTTGAAGTGTCACTGGATATATCCATTGACTTGAAGTCCAGAATACCGGAAGGGATTGTTACTGTGAGTGAGAGCGGGATTCATACGCATGCTGATATGGAACGACTTGAGGAATCCGGATTCGATGCGGTTTTGGTTGGAACGAGTTTGATGAGGGCGGAGGACATTGGGGAGAAGTTAAGAGGTTTGATTGGAATTCAAAATGACTAAAATGTAAAATGACTAAAATAATGGGTGGAAATTTGGATTATGATGTGAAGAAGTTTGCGAAGGAGTTAGAAAAGCGGACAAAGGTTTTTGCCGTTCACATTATTAAAATATCGCGGAAGGTTCCTAATACGCCTGAAGGGCGCGTACTGAGGAATCAGTTAACCAAGTCAGGCACTTCAATCGGAGCAAATTATAGAGAAGCGAATAGGGCGAGAAGTAAAGCGGACTTTCGAAATAAAATCAGAATTTGTGAGAGTGAGGCGAGCGAAACTCAGTATTGGCTGGAAATCCTGATTGAATGTGGCATGATAAATCGTGAAATTATTCAAGAAGATTTGATTGAGTGTGGTGAGTTACTGGCTCTATTCAACTCAATTACACGATCATAATAATTTTAGGCATTTTTCATTTTAAATTTTAGATCATTATGAATACAAAAATTAAAATATGTGGATTAACGAACCTGGAAGATGCGTTGCTGGCGGTGAATCTCGGAGCGGATTTCCTCGGATTCATTTTCGCGGAGTCCAAACGGCAGGTGGATATGCAGACTGTAAGCCGGATTGTGCAGAAGCTCCCTCCTGGACCGATCACGGTCGGGGTGTTTATGGATCAGCCTATTGATTTTGTCCGAGACGTGATGCAGAAAACACAACTGGACCGTATCCAGTTACATGGAGATGAGTCCATCGATTTCTGTCGGGCATTGGATTGGCCCATGATCAAACGTATCCGCATTGATGACAGATCATCCATCAAAGAGATTCAAAACCAGATAGCGCAGTTTCCAGACATGGATTATCTGATTGATCCGGGTGCGGGTGACGGCAAGACTTTTGACTGGTCGATCATCCAAAAATTTAAGGCAGATTACATCCTGGCGGGAGGACTGAATCCCGATAATGTTCGGGAGGCAGTAGAACGGCTTCATCCTTTTGGCGTAGATGTTTCGAGCGGTGTGGAATCCAGACCTGGAAAGAAAGATCCTGAAAAACTAAAACGATTTATTGAGGAGGTAAGATGCCAGTAATGCAGCCGGACAAACTCGGCCACTGGGGTATTTATGGCGGGCGCTATGTGCCGGAAACGGTGATGGGCGCGTTAGATGAGTTGGAGGAGGCATATCAGAAAATTGCCAAGTCCGAAGCGTTTCAGAAAGAACTACTCTATTATTTGAAGGAATACACCGGACGGCCGACGTCGCTCTATTTTGCAAAGCGTTTGACCGAACAGGTCGGGGGCGCGAAGATCTATTTGAAGCGTGAAGATCTAGTGCACACTGGCGCGCACAAGATGAACAATACGATCGGGCAGGTCATGCTGGCTCAGCGTATGGGCAAGCCCCGGATTATCGCAGAGACTGGTGCGGGTCAGCACGGTGTGGCCACGGCTACAGCTTGCGCACTTCTCGGTCTGGAATGCGTGGTTTACATGGGAAGCGAGGACACGCGTCGGCAGCGGATGAATGTGTTTCGTATGGAACTGCTCGGCACGGAAGTCCGACCTGTTGATTCCGGCTCCAAGACCCTAAAGGACGCGATCAATGAAGCCATGCGCGACTGGGTCTCCAATATCTCCAACACATTTTACTGCATGGGATCCGTGGTCGGACCGCACCCATACCCTGTAATTGTGCGCGATTTTCAATCCATCATAGGCACAGAAATTCGTTCCCGAATGCTTGAAATCGAAGGCCGCTTGCCGGATGCGCTGATCGCATGCGTGGGTGGGGGCTCAAATGCAATGGGCATGTTCTATTCTCTCCTTGGTGACGAATCCGTCCGGATGATCGGTGTGGAAGCGGCCGGTGAAGGGGTGGAACTGGGACGCCATTGCGCGACATTGTGCGAAGGCAAACCGGGCGTGCTGCACGGCGCGATGAGTTATTTATTACAGGATGAAAACGGTCAGGTGCAGGACACACATTCCGTGTCCGCCGGATTGGATTATCCGGGTGTCGGACCGGAGCACAGCCATTTGAAAGATACGGGCCGTGTAGAATATGTCCCGATCACGGATGGAGAAGCGTTGAACGGATTCCGCGTCTTATGCGAAATAGAGGGGATCATTCCCGCTCTGGAGAGTTCGCACGCTGTGGCGCAGGCATTAAAAACAGCCAAAGAAATGTCCCCAGATAAAATCGTAGTAGTGAATATATCTGGCCGGGGTGACAAGGATCTGGAAATTGTGGAGGGTTTGGTATGAGAATTCAAGAACAGTTTGATGCCCTCCGCGCGAAAAAGGAGAAGGCCCTGATCGTGTATCTTACGGCAGGATTTCCAACCCTTGACGGTTTTATACAGAGCCTAAAAGAGACAGCTGAGGCAGGCGCGGATATTATAGAAATCGGCATTCCTTTTTCCGATCCCATCGCGGACGGACCGACGATTCAAACTTCCTCCCAGATTGGGCTGGAGAACGGAGCCACCCTTCCGGTTATTCTGAACGCGATTCGAAATCTGGATTTAAAGGTGCCGCTGGTTTTCATGTCCTATTTCAATCCGCTGCTGGCGTACGGGCAGGACAAGCTTCTGACAGACATGACCGAAGTGGGCGTAACAGGTTTGATCATTCCTGATCTTCCAGTCGAAGAAGCCGAGTCGTGGAAAGCAGCCGCGCATTCAATAAATGTAGACACAATTTTCCTCGTGACGCCCAACAGCTCGGATGACCGTATCCGGCTTATCGCTGAGGCGTCCACAGGATTTGTCTATTGTGTGAGTCTGACCGGAATCACCGGCGCCAGAACGAATTTGTCCGGAGATGTGTCCGGATTTCTCGATCGGGTGAAATCCCATACCAAGACACCCATTGCCGTGGGATTTGGAATCTCCACACCGGAGCATATCCTTAATCTCAAAGACCACGCGGATGGACTGATTGTCGGCAGCCGCGTGATTGATGCGATCCGAAACGGGGAAGACCTTGGAAAATTAATCCGAGAACTTAAGGATGCCACTCGATGATGATCCGCCTTCGCTAAAGAACAGCTATGGCGGACAAACGAAATACGACCTTACTAATACAGATTAAAAAAGAATTATAAATGGAGAGAAATTGGATGCAACATGAAATCCCAAAACTGAATGTCAAGTCGATGCATCACAAAATTTCGGTGGATGTGTCGCCGCTGACTGTGTTTGAAAAGCTTTACTATAATACAGAACACGGATTTCTCTATGAATCCCTTGAGAGCGTGGAGAAACGGGGGCGGTATTCGTTCCTCGGCGGCGAACCCTATGCAGTAGTCAAATCCAGAAGAGGAAAGACCGAGGTCCGTGTTCACGATGAAACTCTGATTGTGGAAAGCGATCCTCTCGTGCTATTAAAAGAGATGGTGGACTCCACACCGGACTGGCCACCGGTGGCTTCTTTTTCCGGCGGAGCGGTTGGATACATGGCGTATGATGCGATCCGGCTGGTGGAGGAAATCCCGGATGAAAATCCTGACAATCTGAATGTACCGGATTTGTATTTTATGTTTCCATCCGAGATGTTGGTATTTGATCATCTGGATAAGACCGTAGAACTGGTCGTATTCGCCGAAGATAATCCCCATGAAAAACTACTCGTGTTGCAGACAAAGATCCGAAACCTAATTGAAGAGCCATTGGGGCATATGCCACAGGGATCCGGCACAAAAGTGGAATTGACCTCTAATACAACAAAAGAGGCTTATTGTGAAATGGTGGAAAAAGCCAAGGAGTACATCCTTGCCGGGGATGTTTTTCAAGTTGTGCTATCGCAGCGGTTTCAGTTCCCGATGCCAACTACGCCGTTGAATGCGTACAAGGCACTGCGCATGACCAATCCGTCCCCTTATATGTATCATTTAAAATTAAACGGATTTGACGTGCTAGGCTCCTCTCCTGAAATCCTCGTCAAACTGGACAAGGAACAGGTCACGATCCGCCCTCTTGCCGGTACCCGGCGGCGCGGTAAAACTCCGGATGAGGATCGGGCATTTGAGGCCGAACTCCTCAAAGATGAGAAGGAGCGCGCCGAACATGTGATGCTCGTGGATCTGGCCAGGAACGATATTGGACAGGTGTGTGACGCGGGCAGCGTGCACCCCACAGATTTGATTTATATTGAAAAATACACAAAAGTGATGCATATTGTGTCCAATGTGGTGGGCAAGCTTCGCAAAAATTGTGACGCATTTGATTTGATACGCGCGACCTTTCCGGCGGGCACAGTGTCGGGTGCACCGAAGATCCGCTCAATGGAAATTATTGATGAACTTGAAGTGGTCCGCCGTGGCGTCTACGCCGGAGCCATCGGGTATTTCGGATTCAACGGCAGTATGGATATGTGCATCGCGATTCGCATGATGCTGGTCAAGGATGAGATCGGTTATCTGCAGGCCGGCGCTGGGATTGTGGCGGATTCCGTTCCGGATCTGGAATATGAGGAAACATGCAACAAGGCACGCGCACTGATGCACGCCATTGAAATGATCGGAGGTCAATGATGCTGTTCATGCTTGATAATTACGACTCCTTCGTGTATAATCTGTATCAATATTTTGGAATGCTGGGTGAGATCGTTGAAGTCCGTCGAAATGACAAAGTCACAATCCCTGAAATCGAGGCGATGAATCCATCCGCCATTGTGGTTTCGCCCGGGCCGTGTACACCTGATGATGCGGGGATTTCATTGAAAGTGATCCGACATTTCACAGGAAAATTACCAATCCTGGGAGTGTGTTTAGGACATCAATCCATAGGCCAGGCGTTTGGTGGTCATATCATTCGTGCTCCGGAAATTGTGCATGGAAAAGTTTCCAAGATCCATCATGATGGCAAAACAGTTTTTTCTGGACTAGAAAATCCCTTCATCGCGACACGATATCATTCCCTGATTATCGAACGTGAATCGCTCCCCGAATGTTTTGAAGTGTCTGCATGGACGGAGGAGGGATTGATCATGGGAGTGCGACATAAAGAGTATCCCATCGAAGGAGTGCAATTCCACCCCGAATCCATTCTGACAGAAAGTGGAATGTCCCTGCTTAAAAACTTTCTTGAACTGCGGCTGGTTGGAAGAACGGAAACAAGTTATGAGATTTGAAGAAGTCGAATCATGCATATGAGGATGAACAATAAAAATGAGGAGTCTGATGACTCCTTTTTTTGTCAATACCCACATGTTTATATTATACATCAATAACCCTACAAAACTAAATTTATTGCTTGAATATTCGAATTGTTAAAAGGTTGAAAGAACCAAAAAGGGTTTGCTTTTACAACGCTGAAATCCGTATATTATTTACTGATTTTAGAACATTTATTATATTTAAACATTGGAGAAAACTTATGATTATGACTCTGTTTTGGATTATTCCAGTCGCATCAATCCTCGCTCTGGTCTTCGCATGGATATTTTTTAAATCCGTAATGAAAGAAAGCGAAGGCAATGCAACTATGATTGAGATTGCGCAACATGTGCGTGATGGTGCCATGGCGTATCTAAAGCGCCAGTATAAGGTCGTATTTATTGTGTTCGTCGTGATGATGGTCCTTCTTACGGTGATGGCTTATTTTGGCATACAGAATCCCTTTGTGCCGATTGCCTTTCTCACCGGTGGATTCTTCTCCGCGCTGTGTGGTTTCCTCGGCATGAAAACCGCGACCTATGCATCCGCCAGAACAGCACAGGGTGCCAGTTCGTCTCTGAACAAAGGTCTTAAAATTGCGTTCCGGAGCGGTGCTGTCATGGGTCTGGTTGTGGTTGGTTTTGCTCTGCTTGATATTTCGCTGTGGTATATTATTCTGAGCAAACTTGTTTATACCGCCGAACACATGCAAAACGGTTTATCGTTCCTCGGGTTGAAATTTGTTCAAGCTGGAACGACTGATCATGAGAAATTGGTTGAAATTACTGCCACGATGTTGACATTTGGAATGGGTGCATCCACCCAGGCGTTGTTCGCACGTGTGGGCGGTGGAATTTTCACCAAGGCCGCAGATGTGGGCGCGGATCTTGTGGGTAAAGTTGAGGCCGGGATTCCTGAAGACGATCCCCGCAATCCGGCAACGATTGCTGATAATGTGGGTGACAATGTAGGCGACGTGGCTGGAATGGGCGCAGATTTGTATGAATCCTATGCCGGATCAATTCTCGCCACAGCAACATTGGGTGCAGCACTTCCATTAACTGCAGGGATTGATCAGGTAACTGCTGTTGTGGCTCCCATGCTTGTCGCAGCTATTGGTATCATTCTATCTATCGTCGGCATCTTCATGGTGCGCACCAAAGAATCCGCGACGCAGAAGAATCTGCTCAACGCGCTTCTTCTGGGCACGGGCGGCAGTTCCGTGCTCATTCTTGTGGCATTGGCCGGTATGGCCATGGTCGGATGGGTGACCTGGGGTATTTTCGGTGCAGTCGTAGCCGGTTTGGCAGCGGGTGTGATCATCGGTCAGGGCGCTGAATACTTTACCTCCGATGAATACAAACCAACCAGAGGTATTGCCGAGCAGACTTTACAGGGTCCTGCGACTGCTATTATTGATGGTATGGCTGTCGGTATGTTCTCTACATGGATTCCCGTTGTGACGATTGTATTGGGTATTTTAGCAGCATTCGCTTCTGCCGGTGGATTTTCCAATTTTTCAATGGGTGTATACGGTATCGGATTCGCCGCAGTAGGGATGCTTTCGACATTGGGCATCACGTTGGCGACAGATGCATTCGGACCCATCGCAGATAATGCAGGTGGTAATGCAGAGATGGCTAATCTGCCTAAGGAAGTCCGTGAGCGCACTGATGCGCTGGACATGCTTGGTAATACCACTGCTGCGACAGGGAAAGGCTTTGCCATTGGTTCCGCTGCATTGACTGCCATGGCTTTGTTGGCCGCCTATATTGAAGAAGTCAGATTATGGCTGGGTAAATTACCCGCCCAAAGTGAAGCTTTCTTGGCGAAAACAGGATTAGACAGTTTGGCAGAAGCGGATATTAGCCATTTTATTACTTATTATAATCTTTCCATCTTTAATCCCATATTACTTGGCGGAATTTTTCTGGGCGCAATGATGGCCTTCGTGTTCTGCGCCATGACCATGAAAGCTGTGGGTCGTGCAGCGGGTGCGATGGTGAATGAAGTACGCCGTCAGTTTAAAGAAATTCCGGGGATTATGACCCGCGAAGCCAAACCCGATTATGCCAGGTGTGTGGAAATCTCTACGGCAGGTGCGCAGAAAGAGATGCTTGTACCCTCAATTCTTGCGATTGCTGTTCCTGTGATAGTAGGTGTTATCCTTGGTGTAGCCGGTGTGGTAGGTCTCCTAGTAGGTGGCTTAACCACAGGATTCACTCTGGCATGCATGTTAAATAATGCAGGTGGGGCGTGGGACAACGCGAAAAAGTATATTGAGAAGGGTCACCACGGAGGAAAAGGCAGTGATGCCCATAAAGCAGGTGTGGTTTGTGATACTGTTGGCGATCCGTTTAAGGATACATCTGGTCCTTCTCTGAACATTCTGATTAAACTGATGTCCATGGTTTCGGTTGTGATGACTGGCTTGACTGTGGCATTTTCACTTTTGTAATTCTTCGATTCAGTCATAGAATTGATCTGGCCATCCCGCTTATGCGGGACGGCTTTTTTATTGCATTGATGTGAATAAAACGTCTCTTTTTGGATACAGTTTGAATCGAATATTAGTATGTTTTTACTGACACTTACCATCTGAGCTCTACATTGTTGTCAACCTCATAAGACTTTAATAATAAAAGATATAGACCCGCAATACATTTACTTCAAAATCTTTGGCACAAAGGTTGTTTATCATATGGGTGAATGCAGAATAAAAGAACTCAAGACTGGAGGGCAGTCATCATGAAACGCACAAAAACAATCATCCGAATCGTACTGATTTTAACATTGATGTTCGTCATTCAAACCCGCATTGATCAGACTGTAGGAGAGATCGAGGCACCGGTTTTAATCCAGCAGGAAGTTGTCGAGTCTATCGCTCCAGTCATTGAAGTTCAGGAACCTAAAATGGTTGTCGCATCCAGCTTTCCTGATGTGGAAATGATTGCGGAAGCTGCTCCGGTTGAGGTTGAAGTTCTTGCTGAGCTTCCTGAAACATTGGATATCGAAGTTGTTGCGACTGATGATCTCAGCGCACCGGAACATGAAGAAGGCGTTCGCATTGTAAAAATATCCTTCAGTGATTCCGAATTTGAGGCGTCCATCGTTATGGCGCCCACAACACAGGAATTATCCACAGCCAAGGGATTTAGAATCTATGGCAACTGGGACGAAGCCCCTCTTAATCTGGTTGTGAAAAGTAGTGACACCGAGGGTCGTGTGGATATCCATTATCTTGATTGGAATGCCAGAAATCCCAATGAATATCAATTAACCAATAATCTTGGGAATGAGGCAGAGATCAGTGTTTATGAAGCAGAGGTCCAAGTGGCACAATTTTCTCTCAATTCTCCCATTCAGGATGACTATATCGCTCTTGATTTAAGTGAACCTGTTCGTATGGCACTTGCACAATAGTACTGTTTTACCCCATAATACCGGCTCTGAATGTGTTTGGAGGAAAACGCTTCAGAACCGGTTTTTTTATTGGAGAATCACAATGAAATCCACATCAGAAAGAAAAGTCCCTGTTCCCCCGCAAAGCAGTATCACAGTGGATTTTTCAATTTATAAAACATCAAGTTTTATCGAGGCGTTTCGATCCTCCGAATTTCCATGCACATTGATGACGCATGTTTCTGTAATTATCACAGGATTGACCCTGGTCTTGTCCATATTCTACTTCATGCATATTTTGTAAAAAGTCGTCCCACAAGCCATATGTCCGTTTTATATCCTTGACATTCATCTATTCGCTTTTATACATTATATCAAAGACATTGAGCCGGAACGCTCTTTCCCGATATTCATTTTATTGGAGAAGGTATGCATCATTCAGACTCCAAATTGATCAGATCAGTTTTATTCATTATTTCTATCACACTTTTTATCCTCCTAGGCGGATGTCAGAAAAAAAGCCCTGCTGAACCGAAATCCGGCGAAGGTGGCTTGAGCTGGCTGCATACCGAAGGCAACCGTATCCTGAATGAAAGCGATGAGGATGTGGTACTCCGTGGTGTGAACCGATCCGGACTTGAATATGATTTGTCAGGCAACGGGATGAGTCAGACAGAGATCATTTACATATGTCAGAATTGGAGAGCCCAGATTGTTCGAATTCCTTTTAATCAGGATTGGATCATGCGAAATGCCACGTATCTGCCATATCTCGATCAGGTCATTGAATGGGTTACGAATGAGGGCGCGTATGCACTGCTCGATCTGCAATGGGAGAATACGGATGTGGGTATCCCCAATATCCCCAATTTAGAAGCGGTTTATATGTGGCAGATGCTGGCGGCTCGATATTCACAGCTTCCGGGTGTACTTTATGATATCCATAACGAGGCGCACAACACCAGCTGGGATGCGTGGCGACAGCGTGCCAGTCAGATTGTCGAAGCGATTCAGGAGGTGCATCCAGATGCATTGATTTTTGTATGCGGTCTTGATTGGGCTTACGATTTGCGGGGTTGGGAAGCGGAACCGTTGCTTTATACCAACATTGTTTACTCTTCCCACCCTTATCCTTTCAAAGGTCAGCCGTGGGCGTGGCATGAGTATTTCGGAAATCTTGCAGAAACACATCCTGTCTTTTTAGGCGAATTTGGAGGGGAAGAAGCAGATCTCGAGTGGGGCAGGCAGCTCCTCGAATATTTTGATGAGAAGGGATTGGGCTGGACGGCCTGGTCCTGGGTGGACAACCCTCGACTGACGGAAGCAGACCGGCGTACACCGACTGCTTTTGGTGAGCTTGTATATAATGCTCTAGTCGAACACGCAACTGTGAATTAAAATAATCATCTAGCCATTGATATTTAAAATACTATTTTGGATTTGGTTTCAAGCTAATCATTTATTAAATTTAACAATATTCAAGACACAATTTTAAGAACAATCGCTGTTGATGTGCGTCCGCTAAATGGCAGATGAAAATTGATGATGTTAAGATTAATCCATAGCGAGAGGAGGTGTAATCACAAATCAAATGATAGTTGGAGAGAGTCCATAATGTAATAAAACAATTCAATCCACACTCTATGAGGAGGGGAAAATGAGAAATTTAATTGCGATTCTTCTAATTCTTACATGCAGTGCCTTAACATTTGCAGGTGAAAGTCGTGTGTCCACCATGGGTTTCCATGTCGGCATTCTACCGGATGACAATGCGAATGTGTATTTGTTTCCACAGACCATCAACAATTTTAAATTTGTGCAATTTGAAGGTGTCAACACAGGTTCCCCCGATTATATGCTGATTGTCGGCGATAAAGGCGATCGTTGGGGCTTGTATGGTGGATGGGACGAGAGAAACGACTTTATCAATATCATCAAGAGCTTGAATGAGGATGCTGCAGTTCAGTTGGGTGTGCGACTCACCACAACCAGTATCGAAGCCAAATATGATAACAATGAAGATTCTCCGGGAAATGCATCAGAATCATTAACGAACAAATACAAGGATATCTCTATTACTGGTGTCTATGGTTTCAATAAGGGCGATGCTGAAATTGCTATTGGTGCCGGATATATTCAGGGACCGGGTTTGATCGACGCACTGGTTGGCTATCCCTGGAATTATGATGGACCGCATGGTTCTGTAACGTATGAGTCGACAAGCGGAACAACAACTCAAACAGATGAAGGTGAAGCCAAAGCCAGCTCATTCGGAGTGGGTGCGGTCTATCGTCGTCCGTTTAACTTCCTGCTTTTTGAAAATATGTTCGCCTCTTTCAATTATTCAAAGGGAAGTGAGACGAGTCAATTTACGATGGATGGCGATGTGGATGTAGAAGATATTGAACTTTCGGGATCCAATCTTTCAGCCACAGTGACATTTTTCAATCATAAGAACATCCCAATCGAGTCAAAGTACATAAAGAATACATTGTTGGTTTATGGTCTGGGTGCTGATCTTGAATCTTACAGTTTTTCAGGTGATGTCAAACTGCCCGATGCGAATGGCGACCTCAAAAATTCGGCAGAAGCCTCAGAGTCTGATTTCATGATCGGTGGCCCACGCTTTCATCTGGGTGTCGAAGGTGACATGGGATTCTTAAATTTACGTTTTGGGCTCATGCGTATGATTCGGTTTTACAGCAAAGAAGAATATTCACAAGATTATCCTGCATACCCATGGTACTATGGTGATAACAATGGGGATACATATGAATATTCTGAATCTGGTATTGGCCAGGGTGGTTATTATATTTTCTCCTCCGGTATTGGTGTTGAGCTGGGCAATGTGCAGATTGATCTGATCCTCAACGACGATTTCTGGGTGAGTGGTCCTCAGATGATTTTCGGAAGTTCATGGGGGACTTTGGGTGTGTTTGCTGATGTGACCTATACATTCGGCGACAAGTAATCCTGAGAGAAATATTGCAGGGAGACCTTCCGGGTTTGAACGCCTGGAAGGTCTTTTTTTATCCAACCGAATATTGCTTAAATGCATCCGGTTGCAAACTCCAGCTTGACATTTTCATCGTTCAAGGTTACATTTTCATGTTATTGAACAGTTTTGAGGAACATGGAACATCCGTTCGTCGTATTACCCTGAACATCCATTAAAGGAGAGAAAACACATGGTTGACCGCATGGTTTACATGGATCACAATGCGACTACTCCCTTACATCCCGAAGTGCGGAGGACTCTGTCAGAGGCCATGGATCTGTTCGGCAATCCGTCAAGCATGCATCAGTATGGCCGGGAAGCACGGAGCCGGATTGAAGAAGCCCGGGAATCCATCGCTCAATTTATCAATGCCGAAGCGGATGAAATTGTGTTTGTCGGATCTGGATCCGAAGCCAATAACACAGTTCTGAATCTTTTCCCCTGTCCATCCGCCTGCTGTACCCGTCTGCGAGAAGGCAGGGCAGAGGTGATCACCACAAAAATTGAACATCCCTGTGTGCTTGAAACGTCGAGATGTCTTGGTGTAAAAGGTGTGGATGTGCATTTCCTGAATGTCGATAAAACTGGCAAAATCGATATGGATCAGCTTCAATCCCTGTTGTCCGAAAACACTGCGCTGGTTTCTGTAATGATGGCGAATAATGAGATCGGCACGATCCAGGATATTAAAACCATTGCTAAAATGGTTCATGAAGTAGGCGCCTTTTTTCATACGGATGCTGTCCAAGCTGTGGGCAAACTTCCTGTGAATGTTCGGGACCTGGATGTCGATTTTCTCTCCTTTTCCGCCCATAAAATATACGGCCCCAAGGGTGTTGGCGCGTTATATGTCCGCAAAGGTGTGCACTATTGCCCCTTTATTCACGGTGGGCATCAGGAGAAGGGGAGACGCGCGGGTACAGAGAATACGCTCGGCATACTCGGATTGGGCAAAGCGATTGAGATGCGGAAATTAGAAATGAAGGATGAGGAAATCCGCCTCCAAACTCTAAAAAAACGGTTGCAACGCGGGATTGAATCGCGGATTCCCAATATATATATCAATGGTCATCCTGAAGATGCACTATACAGTACTTTGAATATCTCCTTTGAAGGAGTCGAGGGCGAGGCCATCCTACTTTATCTTGATCTGGAGGGCATTGCGGTATCAACCGGTTCGGCCTGTTCCTCCGGATCACTCGATCCATCGCACGTGATCCTCGCCACGGGCACTACCGCTGAGCAGGCCCATGGTTCGATCCGTTTCAGTCTTGGACGGGACAACACCGAGAAAGACGTGGATTATGTAGTGGACAAACTGATTGAGATTATTGGAAGGTTGCGAGCGATGTCCACAGCGTACACTCCCGCAACGATTTAATATAAAGCTAATCATCCATTGGATGATTTCTGAAAGGTTGAAACATGACAGACTGGGTTTATTCCGACATCGTTAAAGATCACTTTATGAATCCCAAAAATATCCTGTCCGATGCCGAGGATTTTCAAATCGACGGACAGGGAAAAGTGGGCAACATGAAATGCGGCGATGAGATGATGTTCGCAATTCATGTGGATAAAGAGAAAGGCATTATTGCGGATTGTCGCTGGCGGACGTACGGCTGCGCGAGCGCGATTGCTAGTACGTCCATCCTCTCCGAAGCGGTTAAGGGCATGCCGCTGGAAGAGGCGTTTAATGTATCCCCAAAAGACATCGCCGAAAAACTCGGCGGTTTGCCGGAGAACAAAATCCATTGTTCCGTGCTGGGTGACAAGGCCCTGCGTGCGGCGATTAATGACTATTACATGAAGAACGACATGGCTGAGAAAGTGCGCGAAGACAAAGCGAAGATCATTTGCCAGTGCATGAATGTGACCGATCATGAAATTGAGGATGTTGTGTTGGAAGGCGTCCGCACAATGCTCGAACTTCAAGAACACACGAAGCTGGGTACCGTATGCGGTCAGTGTAAGGATGAAGCCTCGGAGTTAATGCAAGGATATATTCAGAAACATTTTTCCTGAGAATCGAGGAGTGATGATTCCGTAATAAAGATCCACGAGATAGTTTACAAAGTCATGGTTTAACCTCGCCCTTTCTTCAACTAGCAAATGTAGGCATTGCAAATTTCTCTTGACATTTAAAGATTTTCTTCTTATATACAGTTTACAGCATCTACAGCATCTACAGCATCTACAGCATCTACAG
>JABMRT010000137.1 GCA_013202295.1 Candidatus Zhuqueibacterota bacterium | reverse complement strand
ACTGGATTGCGCCGAACATGTTGCCGTGATCCGTGATCGCAATCGCCGGCATATCGGTTTCTTTTGCCACATCAACCAGATCGCCAATGCGGCACGCTCCGTCAAGCAGGCTGTAATGTGTATGATTATGTAAGTGGACGAAGGACATGTTAAACCAATTTTACCCTCGTTCCCAGGCTCTGCCTGGGAACGCTTAATTCCAAATTAAATCATTGTAATGGGCAGCAATCCCTTCTGCCCTAAATAATCTCTATAGCTCGAATATCGCCAATGCTCCGGATCTTCTACATACCCCTTCTGCACAGGATTGCAATGCATATAATTCATTTTCTGCTCTAACATTTTCTCATCGACAATCATCTGAGGATGAGATCCCTCCTGCCATACCTGGTATGTCTGATCGCGCTTGTGTTCTTTCTTCAAGAATGCCAATTCTTTCAACATATCATGATAATGGTTTTCTTTGAGGAAGTCAATAATGACTCTTGCTGTATAGGATTTAAAATGACCGATTTCTTTTGAGAGGTTCACACTTGATGCGATCATATGAAGGTGATTCTCCATGATGATATATCCATGCAGGAAAATTCGTTTCTCGTCGATCATGAATTTCAGAGATTCCAGGATAAGATTGGCTATCTCAGGTATTCCAAATAATGGAATCCAATTTATAACTGAACATGTCAGAAAATAGGGTCGGTTTTCATCTGTGAGTATTTTATACCGACTTCTGGCTATTTTACGACTCCTTTATTTTACATTCTCGTTCCCAGGCTCTGCCTGGGAACGTCTGCTACGGCTCTATCTGTGAACATACAAGGCAGGAGCCTCTTGACTGGGTTCCCAGCCGGAGACTGGGAACCAGGGGAATATGTGAATCGAGCATATGGTCATTCGAATATTATGCTAATTCCCTCCACCAACTCAAGTTCCGAATCAATACCCTCAAACCCTTCAACAAACTCAGGCATTTTTCATCAAGTTTCAATTAAAAGGCATCGATTCCAATTTAACCAAAAACAGCAACAGGAATTGTTCGTTCTTTGGTTAAGCTTGACTTATGAAGCTTGATTCGCTCAACCTCATGCAACGTCTCAGCCGTTAAATAACTTTCACCGCAGTGAGAGCATGAAACAACAGGCACGTTTTCAATAACCAACAAATTACTGCCCTTACCATAAGTTCGGGTAACGTGACGAATACGTGCCCCTTTTTGTCCACAAATATCACATACCATAAAAGTACCTTAAAGTTTATATACAGTGATTATCACCAATTTTCCCGTAATGCTTATTTTTGTAATCATTCCAACTTGATAACCCTGTATGGAATGACCAATAACAGTATATTTCCATTCTCCGGTCTCTTTTTCTTTGTTTCGTTCTGTAATTTTACCATTTAAAATACAGCGTTCAATATCGAAAATAGACAAATCATCGTTATCCATTTCCTCGTCAGCATGTAGTGTTATAACGTATTGATTTGTTCGGATCTTTTCTCGTATTGTTTTTATGATACGCTCAAACATGTGAACATCTCAAATATATTTTTTATGTTCCCAGTCAGAGACCGGGAACCAGATTAAAACACCACCCTAATCTCTTCCACCAACTCAAGCGCCGAATCAACACCCTCAAACCCCTCGACAAATTCAGGTTTATCGGAGATTCTTGAACCATGCCCGACCGGCTCGAAATAATAAGTCGAGTCAGACTTAATATCGCAAATTTCAACCGCATAAACAACAGAAGGCTGGCCGACCCAGTCGCTGTTATCTTTGGTGTAAACCGCGTTATAATCACTCGATTTATTGATCTCAAATAGAATCTTAAATGAATCAGGGATTTCACCCAAATTCAATTTTAAATCAAAATCACCTTGCGGAGTGGCGGTCGTGACTGCGTCAGTGTAGGGATTACTGGAGGTCGGGAGCGGTTGATTCACTTGTTTGAGTTTACCCGCCCAGACAGGAAAACACATACTAAAGAATTTATCATCCAATTTTCTTTTGGTAGAGTTGTTCCCATAATGACCATTTGCGCCTGAAATATACAACGTTTCAATAAAATCGCCCGCATCGTTTTCAAGCCAAAACACGACTTGAGGATAGATATGAATAACGAAAGGTCCCGGTTTTAACTTGTGAGACCAATGAGGGCCATGGGTCAGCGAAATCGTCACAGGGTTTTCAGTTGTGCCCTTATCAAGCGTAATCACAGTTTTTTTGTCGCTGATTCGATTAATCGCGCAGGAAGATAAAATTGTAAGTAGAATCAATAGAAAGCCAATAGCTTTTTTCAAATGCAACCTCATGAAGATTTTCACCTTAACCTTGTCATTCCCGCAATCTCTTGAGCGGGAATCCACCTTCACCCTCACCCCTGGATTCCTGCTTTTGCAGGAATGACAACTCAACAACTTATATCACCAATGGCTCTTTTTCACGCCAATTCTTGGTTCCTAATTCTAAGGCGTGTGTAGCACAATCGGAATATGCTCTGAAAACTTTATAAAATCTTTATCCTCCGTATAAATTGGCATTTCATGATTATGCGATAAAGCACAGATAAGAAAATCCGTATTCGATCCCTGGATTCCCTTTTCTCTATTTGTATTGTAATATTCTGAACCCAACTCATAATCTTGAGTTGTTATTATCAAATCAGGAAAAGCGGATAAATAGGATTGTAGAGCGTTAAACTGTTTTTTGTGTCGGATACCAGATAGGAGCTCTTGCCGGATGGGACCGATCATCTGCACTTTTTGATCAAGGATGAGTTTTTCAAGTTCTTTAACTGCATCAGAGTTATTATCAAAATCCCGCCTTAAAGCCAGCGACCATATACATGTATCTACGATGATCTTCAAGGGATATTTCTTTGTTTTTTGTAGTCATAATTTTGATCGTATTCAATATTCCCAAAAAGGTTTACTATCTCTGACTGTTTATGACGTTGTATGTATTCCTGTAAAGCAATAGTTACTGCTGCTTTTTTTGTTTTATGATGACCAACAGTTTTTGCTTCCTCAATTAGAGAATCATCTATTGCTAAATTTGTGGCCATTTTCAATTCTCCTCAATTTTCAATTGTGTAACAAATTACACATTTCAATGTGTGAAATCAAGGATTTTTACGTCACAAGGGGTTCTTTTTCACGCCAGATCTCAGCACCAAGATTCTTCAACTTCGCCTCAATCTGCTCATACCCACGATCAATGTGATACACGCGTGAAATATCAGTACGGCCCTTGGCGATCAGACCTGCCATAATCAGGGAAGCGCTGGCCCGAAGATCCGTAGACATCACAGGCGCACCATTTAGGTTTTTTACACCCTTGACCAAAGCAACATTGTGATCTAGCCGGATATCAGCACCCAGACGCTGCAATTCAGCCACATGTGTAAAGCGATCTAAATAAATATTTTCTGTGATTACGGAGGAACCCTTTGCCGTGCTCATAAGCGCCATCCATTGCGCTTGCATATCGGTCGGAAATCCCGGAAACACAGCCGTCGCAATATCTACAGGCTTGGAAACACCATTCGATTTGATGTGGATCTGGTCCGAATCCTCAGTAATTTCTGCTCCGGCCTCAATCAACTTTTCCGTGATTTTACTCACATGATCGGGAATCACATTTTTGATCAGAATATCTCCGCCCACGATATGTCCAACCGCGAGAAAAGTGCCGGCCTCAATCCGATCCGGGATAATGGCTGTACTCGCGGGACGCAAACTATCCACGCCTTCAATTTCCAAATGGGATGTGCCGATACCATCAATCCTCGCGCCCATTTGCACCAGAAATTCAGCCAGGGCCGTAATCTCAGGTTCCTGGGCAGCATTTTCTAGGACGGTCGTCCCTTTGGCCAGCACAGCAGCCATAAGCAGATTGCCTGTGGCACCCACGCTCGGCATGTTAAAAAGGATACGGGCACCCTTCAACCGTTTGGCTTTCGCATGAATGTATCCATTTTCGATAGTGATTTTCGCGCCAAGCTGTTCCAATCCCTGAATATGAAGATTCACGGGACGCGGACCCCATGCACATCCTCCAGGCAGAGAAACTTTGGCTTCACCAAAGCGGCTCAGCATCGGCCCCAGCACATAAATAGAAGCGCGCATTGTTTTCACAAGATCATAAGGAGCTTCGTAATGCGCAACATGCCCTGATTCAATATGAACTTCATTTTCGTTGAATTGGACGGTTAAGCCAATGGAATTTAGAAGTTTGACCATCGTTCGCACATCACGCAAATGAGGGACACTTTTCAAATGATATTGACCCTCGGCCAGGAGAGCACACGCCATAATGGGCAGCACAGCGTTCTTGGAACCGCTAATCTCGACAACACCTTTGAGGTTTTTCCCCCCAAGGATAACAATTTTATCCATATAAATCATGATTTACTCACGAATTAAGAAGTTCGCGCGCGTTCTGAAGTACTGAGTCTGTGACCTCTTCCCCGCCAAGCAGTTTGCCGATCTCAAACACGCGGTCTTCAGCTGAAAGCGCTCGAATCAGGGTTTGGGTCACCTCGTTCTCGGATTGTTTTTCTACAGTATAATGCAATCGCCCCATTGAGGCAATTTGCGGCAAATGTGTAATACAAATGAGTTGATGGCTTTGAGCCAGATTTGAAAGGGATTGCCCTACAATCCGGGCGATTCGGCCTGAGATACCCGTATCAATCTCATCGAAAATGAGCACAGGGATCGCGTCTGCTTCGGCTAGCACGGTTTTTAGCGCCAGCATAATGCGCGAGATCTCTCCCCCGGATGCAATTTTCGCCAGCGGCCGGGGATCCTGTCCCGGATTCAGCGAGATAAGAAACTCGGCTTTGTTTGCGCCTCTGGCGGATATACGGCAGTTTTCTCCTTCAATCGTTATTGGGCCGTTCGGATCTGTCTCGCGTTCAAGCTGAACAAGAAATTGCCCATTCAATAAACCGAGCTTGTTCAATTCCTCCATGATCACGGATTGAAGTTTTTTAGAGGATTCTTTTCGCTGTGCATCCAGTAATAGTGCGACTTCAGCGATTTCTTTTTTATTGGATTCCAACTCCTCTTGTAATTCCTGGATTCTGGAATCCATCGATCCGATTTCATCCAGCTGTTTTTGCGCTGATTTCTGGAACTGAACGACCTGATCCGTATCTCCGCCATATTTCTTTTTAAGAAGCGCATATTGCCCCAGACACTCACGTACCTGTTCAAGACGTTCGGGATCAAACTCCAATTTAGCCGCGTAGGACTGAAATTCATTGACCACATCCTGAAGCGCGATGCGCGCCTGCTCACATTCGGATTGCCAATCCTTAAAGGGCGTGTCTACATCCAGAAGCGGTGTGAGTTGTGATTCCATTTCCGCAATGATGTTGATGACAGCGTTTTCATCCTCATGTAATGTGGATGTTAATGTCTGACACACCTGGAAAATACGCTCGCTGTTTTTCATGAGTTTTTCTTCCAGTACCAGTTCAGCCTCTTCTTCGATAGTTGGCCCAAGCCTTTGGATTTCATCGACCTGGAATTGGAGAAGCTCACGTTTCTGCTTGAGCTGTGTTTCATTTTTGATCAGATGATCCAATTCGCCAGTAAGGTGGATAAACTTTCGATAAAGTGATTCCATTGTGTCAAGCAAAGCTGAATCCACCCCGAATCGATCGAGATAATCGAGATGCAGATTGATCTTTAAAAGTGCCTGATGATCATGCTGGCCGTGCAAATCCACAAGCAAGTCGCCAAGTTCGGAAAGGCTGTTCAATGAAACAGGAGAATCGTTGACAAAATTTCGGGATCTGCCATTCTCATGCACTTCCCTTCGCAAAATCAGCTCTCCATCCGTTGAGGGAATTTCAAATTCAGATTGAATGCGATCCAGAATGTGTTTGGGAATAGATTGAAAGATTCCCTCAACAGTTGCAGTAGACGCACCCTGACGAATCACCTCTTTTTGGGCACGATCACCGAGCAGCAGGCCCAGCGCACCAATAATAATCGATTTGCCAGCTCCCGTCTCTCCGGTTAAAATGTTTAGACCAGGACCGAATGAAACATGCAAATCTTCAATGAGTGCGTAATTTTTTATGGAAAGTTCTTTAATCACAGCTATCTGACCACAGCCAGTTTTCCGATTTGTCTATCGCCTGATTCAGAATAGGCAACCACCAGATAAACACCGCTTGGCACGGTATTTCCATCTTTATCGACTCCATCCCATATGATTTGCCTGCCAGGCACATCATTGGTATTGTATTTTTTGACCAGATATCCACTTGCAGTATAAATTCCGACAGAAACATTTTGAACCAGATCGTCAATGACCGCATTCACATGTTCTGCTGGAATAAATGGATTAGGATACAAGCGAAGTGCCTTACTTTCAGTCAGAGGTTGGGAAAAGGGAGTCTTGAGTACAGACAATCCCTCACTCGTACCAATATAAAGATTTCCTGTCACCGGATCTGAATAGAGTGCGGAAATCTGATTGCTCACAATTTCACTATTAGCAATATGAAAATGATGCCAGGAATAATCATGGTTTAAGCGATAGGATAGTCCCGCATCATGTCCAACCCAGATATTGTTCACGCCATCCACTGCGAGTGCGAAAATATTATCTGATGAAGGATAATAATTTTGTGTGACCTGTACATCGCCGATCCGATAACTGTAAAGTCCTTCAGGTGTGCCAACCCAGATTGTACCTTCAGCATCTTCAGCAAGCGCTTGAATATTGAGATTATCCAGTCCATCTGACTTGGTTAATGTGCCGGCAACATGATCATCACTTTTATCCGTGGGTGTACCGGCATAATCATATGCCAGCACTCCATTGTTTTCATCTCCGATCCATAGCCTGTTCAGAGCATCACTCATCATAGATTGGGTTCTGGACATTTTGATTCCATCCATATCTCCAACAGTATAGTGAGTCCATAAACTATCAGATGTGAGAGAAATAATATATCGTTGGACCCTGGAATAAAAATTGGCAAACCACACGGTTCCGATGTTGTCAGTAATTATATTGGAAACAACCACATAATCAGCACTTTCTTCACTTCCTGCGAATATGCCGTCATCCAGATAAATAAATTCAAAAAGTGTATCAGCAGTCACATGAACAACACCCTTTCCTGCCGTACCCAGCCACACTTCATTATTCAGATCCACTGTAACAGCAGAAACATTATTTGTGAGCAGCCCGTGCCCGGATTGTGTGTTGTAAGTGCTCCAGGTGTCGCCGTCAAATCGCGAGAAACCTCCCCCATTGGATTGAGCACTCGCACACCAGAGTACTCCATCCTGATCTACAGCAAAGCCACCGAACGTGTTATACTCTGGCGTATTGGGGACGAATTGGTTCCACTCATCCTGTGAGTCGGAAAGAGTGACGATCCCTTTTGTTGTACCGATCCAGATTTGCTCATTCAGATGACTCAGGCGCAAGCCACCGCTTAAATTCGGCCCAATTTGCTGCCAATTTCCAGCATCCTTCTCGTATAATCTTCCTGTGGTTAAAACATAAAGTTTATCTTCTAGAGAAAGAAATGACTGAATTTCCTGACTGGCAAGAAATGTGTCGTGGTCATTAAATTGGAAAACACCCTCATTTGTACCGAGATAAATATTCTGATCGTGTGAGATGATTGTATTGACCTGATTGCCTGGCAATCCGTTATTGCTATTGATATTTTGCCAGCTTTGGGGATCGAGCAGATTGGCATAACCCAACTCAGCATAAGCCGCTCCCTGATCCGTGCCGACCCAAATGGTATCGCGATGTACCAGTATCGAATTCACAGGAATTTCGGTATTAAAAGCATTGCCCAGTTTCCGGTAGGTTTCTTTGACCTCGGCCCGGGATATTAAATACAGACTGACCCCTATGTCTAAACCCACGAAAAGTGTGTCACCATGAAGACTCAGGGTCGTTACAGGAATATCCGCATAATCTTCAATAGTCATCCATGTGTCTTTTAGTGGATCATACCTTTGGATCAGACCATTGTAAAAACCAATCCAGATGCGTCCATCCAAATCAGCACACACCGCCGTGGCCTCATTAAAGGCCAATCCTTCTGTATTGGTCCATTGGGCTATATCTTGTGTTAAAGGATCAAAAGCCACCAAGCCACCCTCGGTGGCGGCCCATATCTTGTCCTCGGTCTCGCACAGGAAACGGAATTCCATCTTGGATGTATAGGTCTTCCATTGCCATGTGTAAGCACCGAGGGTTGCGGTCGTGCCAAAAAGACCGCAGATCCATAAAATCAGGATTCGTTTCAATCCGCAATTCTCCTCATTACATCAGCCATTTCAATTGCACTCATCGCAGCCTGCCAGCCCTTGTTACCCTGCTTGGTACCGGCCCGCTCAATGGCTTCTTCAATGGTGTCACAGGTAAGCACACCATAAATGGTTGGAATTCCTGTCTGCAGGGAGACTTGTGCAATTCCTTTTGTGACTTCTGAGGCCACATACTCGAAGTGAACCGTTCCGCCTCGAATGACTGCTGCCAGGCAGATAACCGCGTCATATTTGCCTGTTTCAGCCGTTTTCAGAGCAATGAGCGGTATTTCAAAAGATCCTGGTACCCATATCACATCTATGGCCTTGTCATCACCGCCATGGCGGCTCACACAATCTAAAACACCATCCAATAAACGGCTTGTAATAAATTCGTTAAAACGGCTGATCACTATCGCAAATTTTCTATCTTTGGCAGAAAGTTGCCCCTGTACGACCTTGTTCATGATGCCTCCTTGTCGCTATTTTTCTTTTCAGCGTCACCTAAAATCCAATCTTTAAGGATGAGATGCCCCAGCCGATCCCGCTTGGTTTCAAGATATTTCGCATTCACGTGATTCGGCGGGATTTCAAGCGGGACACGCTCTACGATTTCAAGTCCATGCCCCTTTAAACCAATAATCTTTCTTGGATTATTCGTCAACAGTCTAATCTTTTTGATGCCAAGATCCGCGAGGATTTGCGCACCCACGCCGTAATCCCGTAAATCTGCTGGAAAGCCCAGCGCTTCATTGGCCTCAACTGTGTCCATGCCCTGATCCTGAAGTTGATACGCCCTGATCTTTCCGGGAAGGCCAATACCTCTGCCCTCCTGTCGCATATAAAGCAATACTCCTCTTCCTTCATTCTGAATTGCCTTGAGGGATTGTTGCAGCTGTTCACCGCAATCGCAGCGCATGGAACCCAGCACATCTCCGGTTAAACATTCAGAATGGACTCGAACCAATACGGGTTCCTCTGAGTTAATATCGCCTTTAACCATGGCCAGATGGTGATGAACATCAATGTCACTGGAATAAAGATTGAGAATGAATTCACCATACGCAGTGGGAAATATTGTACTCACTTCGCGTTTTACAAGCTTGTCATGCACACTACGATAAGCGATGAGATCCTTGATGGTCATGATTTTTAGGTTAAACTGCTTCGCTATGTCAATCAATTTAGGCAGCCTGGCCATGGAGCCATCTGCATCCATGATCTCACACATAACCCCTGCCGGATTCAGACCTGCCAATCGGGCCAGATCCACGACCGCTTCAGTATGTCCGGCTCTACAGATCACTCCCCCTGATTGGGCTTTCACAGGAAACACATGCCCGGGCCGGGCCAGATCCTCTGGCTTCGCATCAGAATCCACGAGCACTTTAATCGTTTCAGCACGATCTTGGGCAGAGATTCCCGTTGTCGTATTTTTGGCCGCATCCACGGAAACAGTGAAGGAAGTTTGCATTTTCGCTGTATTGTCATGAACCATGGGATGTAATTTTAATGCATTCAGCCGCTCACCATTCATGGCGGCACAAATGAGACCCTTTCCGTGGGTGGCCATGAAATTGATCTGTTCTGCAGTGATATGATCGGAGGCTGCGACAAAATCGCCCTCATTCTCCCTATCTTCATCATCCACCACAATAAGAATTTCACCCTTTTTAAACAGGTTTATGGCTTCTGATACATCACAAAATGGAGTTTTAGTCATTGTCTTCCTTTATAATGTTTGAATATAACAATGGAAAATCAAATGATCAATCGTTTCTTGTCAATATCCCAATGATTTGAGCCAATCACTCTCTTTTTCGGAATGATGTGATCGGGATCTCAACATTTTTTCAACGTATTTTCCAATCAGATCCACTTCAATATTGACGGACTTGCCGCTCTTTAAAAACTGAAATGTGGTGTGCTGCCAGGTATGCGGGATCACCACAACAGCAATCAAATCTCCCTGGATTTCTGCAATGGTCAGACTCACGCCATCAATGGCAATGGATCCTTTCTCTATGAGATAGGGTGACAATGATCTCGACAATTTTAATCGGACAACATTTCCTTCACCCTTTTTCTGAATGGATTGAATGCGAGCAACACCATCTACATGGCCCTGTACAAGATGGCCGCCAAGCCGATCACTGAGCCGAAGCGCCCGTTCCAGATTGACCGGATGCACCTTCTTCCAGTCTTGGAGCGTAGACCTTTCCAGGGTTTCCTGAACCGCAGTGGCCTCAAAACCATCAGGGTGGATGGCCGTGGCTGTCAGACAGATGCCATTCACACTCACGGAATCATCCACCTTCAAATCATCCAGGATGCGTGACGCGTGGATGGTCAAACGCATTCCGCCGGGCACAGGCTTAAGCTGGCTGATCCGGCCTATCTCTTCCACAAGTCCCGTAAACATCAGACTCTTCCTTGAAACATCATATCATGTCCCACCTTTTTCCAGAGTGTGGAGGAAAATGTGAACGCCTCCGCCGGTTTGGAAATTGGAGGCAGATCAAATGCATTCAGACCACTTCCAAATCCGATAGGCGCAATAAACACAATCAATTCATCAAACAGTTTTTGTTGGATAAATGCACTGAAAATCTTACTTCCTCCCTCAACAAAAAGAGATGCGATTTGTGCTTTCCCTAATTCCTTCAAGGCGTTTTTCAAATCCACCCTTCCGGATTCATCCGGCGAAACGGGCCAGACCGTAACACCATTTTGACGAAGTCTATCCGCTTTTTGAGGATCAGCTTGTGCAGTTGTCATAATGATAGTCTGTTCATTATCGGTTGTTTGAAGAACGCGTGCCTGCTCCGGGATTCGAAGCTTGCTATCCAGAATAATTCGTTTGGAAACAGTTTTCTTTCCTGTTCGACTAGTCAATTGTGGATCATCTTGAATTACAGTATCCACGCCCACAAGTACGGCATCGTGTTCTTTTCGCATTCGATGAACCATTCGCCGTGATTGTTCGCCTGTGATCCATTTTGATTTACCGGATTGTGCGGCGATTCGGCCATCAAGAGATTGTGCAACCTTCAGTGTGACATAGGGGATCCCGGTTTGGATGTATTTTATAAAGGCTCGATTGATCTCTGTACATAATTCAGGGAGCACACCGGTCGTCACATGGATTCCATTTTCCCGCAGCTTGTTAATGCCTTTTCCCGCCACTTCAGGATTCGGATCTTGAATACCGATCACCACATGACCCAATCCGGTCCGGATAATCGAATCTGCGCAAGGTGGTGTTTTTCCAAAATGAGTGCACGGTTCCAGATTCACGTAGAGAGTCGCACCTTGAGCAGATTTTCCATTGAGCCGGTTTAGCGCATCCACTTCTGCATGCGGACTACCGAATCGAGAGTGATATCCTTCTGAAAGGACGACACCGTCCCTCTCGATTAACGCGCCTACCCGTGGATTTGGACTGACTTGCCCTGTCCCTTTTTTTGCCAGCTGAAGAACACGCCGCATGTAAATGGAATCTTTCATACAAAAATAGCCCTAAAAAATGTAACTTTCAGGGCTTTGAGTATAAATATAGAAAAAATATTAGCTGCGCATACTCCTTCTCTCATCCGGACTATTACCGTCGGCATCAGAATTTCACTGATTCAGTCCCTGAAAACAGAGACACGTGGGCTATCACCACCGGTGAGGAATTTCACCTCGCCCTGAAGAAGATAGATTAATATAAGGATAGTTCAATTGCAAATCAAGTCAAAAAGTCAAAGCATAAAATCAACTAATTATAGCATCAGGAAAAATAAAGTGACTATATATTGTCATTTTTATCATTTTCTACTTGACTTTTAACGCCTCCCTTTTTAAGTTAGCTCTGTTGATATCGTATCAAACAATTCACTCGCTAAACATTCGGAAGAGGAAATCATGGCAGACTCATCCAAACACAATGACGCGCAACCTATATTGGTAGGAGAAGACCTGTTCAAAGTCGACGGCAACGGACATGGAAAACAACCGGTACTTGACCAGAAAAATCCTTCTGATGAATTCAACATGGGGCAATCCGGAAAGAAAGAATCCCTCGATGAAGAGATTCCAGATTCTATCTATAATGATAAAATTGATCTTTCCAAGAATGCTTTAACTGTATTAAAAAAGAGGTATTTGAAAAAGAACGATGATGGGCAGCCCGCAGAAACACCGAAAAAGATGTTTAAGCGCGTCGCCCAATATATTGCTTCTGCCGATCTCCAATACGATAATAACGCCGATATCGATAAAACTACTAAAATCTTTTATGCCATGATGAGCCGTCTTGAATTCATGCCCAACTCCCCCACCCTGATGAATGCGGGCCGTGATCTGGGTCAGCTTTCCGCCTGTTTCGTTCTCCCCATTGAAGACGCCATGGAATCTATTTTCGAAGCCGTAAAATATACAGCCTTGATTCACAAATCCGGTGGTGGAACGGGTTTTTCATTTTCAAGAATCCGGCCGAAAAATGATATTGTCCAATCCACACGGGGGGTTGCATCGGGTCCCATTTCTTTTATGCATGTGTTCGATGAAGCCACTGAAACTGTTAAACAGGGCGGTACCCGGCGCGGCGCAAATATGGCAATTCTTCGCATTGACCATCCTGACATCCTTGATTTTATTCATGCAAAAGAAGAGGATGACAAGCTCAACAACTTTAATATCTCTGTAGCAATTACCGAAAAATTCTGGAAAGCCCTTCAGGATGAAAGCGATTACGATCTAGTCAATCCGCATAATAATAAAACCGCCGGGCAGTTGAATGCAAAAGATGTTTTTCAGACTATCGTCCAGCATGCATGGAAGAACGGTGATCCCGGAGTGGTATTTATTGACCGGATCAATGAATTCAATCCCACGCCCGATCTAGGAGAGCTTGAGTCCACAAATCCTTGCGGAGAACAGCCGCTGCTTCCTTATGAATCCTGTAATTTAGGGTCGATCAATCTGGTAAAAATGATTAAACCGACAGATGATGAATTTGAAGTTGATTATCAAAAACTGCTTAAAACCGTTCGAAATTCGGTACATTTTTTAGATAACGTCATTGATAAAAATAAATATCCGATCAAACAAATCGATGAAATGACACGAAGCACACGTAAAATCGGTTTGGGTGTGATGGGATTTGCGGACCTGCTGATCAAATTGAAGATCCCTTACAATTCTGAAAAAGCCATTGAAGTGGCCCAGTCCATTATGCAATTCATTCAGGATTCAGCCAAGCTCAAATCGCAGGAACTGGCACAAGAGAGAGGCTCCTTCCCTACATTTGAAAAAAGCATTTTCGGAATGAACAATGAACCGCCCATTCGGAACTCCACGCGCACAACCATCGCTCCTACAGGTACAATCAGTATCATTGCTGGTTGTTCGAGCGGAATTGAACCGCTCTTTGCGCTCTCTTTTATGCGCAATGTGCTCGATAATGATCAGCTTCCGGAGATCCATTCATTGCTGATAGAAGAGTTAAAAGGGCGCGGCATTCACACAGATTCGCTGCAAAAAAAGATTGCCATGCATGGATCACTTGAAAATGTGGAAGATATACCCGTAGATATGAAAGAAACCTTTGTCACGTCCCATGAAGTCAGCCCGGATTGGCATATCCGTATGCAGGCCGCTTTTCAAAATTGCACTGACAATGCAGTTTCAAAAACTGTGAATTTCCCGAATAGCGCGACAGTTGAGGATGTGTCCACTGTTTACAAACTCGCTCACAGCCTCGGGTGCAAAGGTGTAACCATTTACCGTGATGGCAGTCGAGAAGTTCAAGTTTTAAATAAGGGGTTAAAAAAGAAAGAAAAAGCCGCACAATTTGAGATCGTGAATATGGCGGTACATCGCCCGCGTGTGCTTCGAGGTTGTACAACCAAGCTTAATACCGGTCAGGGATCGCTGTATGTCACCATCAATACGGATGAAAGCGATAAACCTATTGAGATTTTTGCCAACATTGGCAAAAGCGGCGGCGATACTGCCGCTCTGGCTGAAGCAATCGGCCGCTTGATCTCAATAGCGCTGCAAAAAGGCGTGACTGTTGAAGAACTGAGCCAAACGCTCATCGGTATCACCGGGCTCACGTCCGGTCTGGAACGAGGGTGTTCTTGTTAAATCTGTACCCGATGGAATAGGAAAAATCCTTCTCAGTGAATTCGGTGATGAAGCCAAGGTGAACCACGAGCCCACAATAGCCGTCACCACGCCATCAGAAGAACCCGAAATTCTGCAAACCCACTCATACGGTCCGGAATGCCCTGAATGTGGCTCAGGGATGGAGGTGAATGAGGGATGCTCACTCTGCAGAGCCTGTGGATATTCTCACTGCGGCTAATTTTATTACACGACAAATCGAAACATTTTCACCCATTTCCTGTATTTCAAAGAGGCCTCACAATCAGAGGTCTCTTTCTATTTAATTGGACAACTTTCAATGACCGAATCAAATTCTAACAATCAACCTAAAAGACATTTGGGCGATGAGTGGAAAGACTGGACCGGGGACTTTCAGGATACTTTAATGGATGCCACTGCAGGAAAACGCATATTCATCGGCCTTTTATGTCTCGCACTCCTTGTCCTTGGAGGTTTTGCCTTTCTAATCTGGTACTTCATAAGCCCCCGACTGGCACAGTTTCATCCGCTTCTTCCCAAATATTTTGTACTCGTATTTGCTGCGCTTTGGATCCTTTGTGCGTCTTGGGTATTGTCTGTGATTTTTACGATCATTGGACATCGCCATATTTTTATTCGAATTAAAGATACAGAAATTTGTATCACTGCATTGCTTCCAACCATCCAGCGAATGGGGCGTCGTCTGGGTATTGCACCGGATCGAATCAGTCATTCATTTGTTCGTGTGAGTAATGCGCTAATCACATTGGCTGCCAAACCAATCAAACCGAACCAGTTGATGATTTTGCTTCCCAGGTGCCTGCAGAAAACTCTCAGAGAAACCATTGTAACCAATGCCAAACGATGTCAAATCCTGGTATATACCGTACCTGGAGGTGAGCTTGCAAGAAAATTAATTAAGGAAAACTGTCCGAAGGCGATTATCGGCGTGGCATGTGAGAGAGATCTTTTCAGTGGAATTCGTGACATCATTCGTCACGTTCCGGTTATTGGAATCCCGAACAAACGCCCTGAGGGGCCCTGCAAGAATACTTCGATTGATTTAAAGGATCTGGATCAGGCCGTTCGGACATTTCTTGGCCCGAATGTAAGGTTGATTGCTTAACGGGAGTTTGATCCAAACCGGATCACAGTTTTATACAATCGGTTGTCCAAGATAATTGCGATTAGCCCTGTAATGAATCCGGTGATTATGGAAGCAACCAACATCGCCGGAGCGAGGATCACGAGATGTGTTTCGGATATAATGAGCAGATAAGTAAGAATAAGTTGCGCGATATTTTTTAGAACCGAACCGATAATACTAATCCCAATCAGACTCAAACCTTTTTGATTAAACCGTATAAATCCAGCCATACCCAACGCCCCAGCCAGACTGCCTCCCAAGGATAGAATAAATAGTGGCTGTAAAAGTCGCCCTGTAATCAGAGAGCCAATCACAACACGCAGTAGAACGATAAATACACTTTCCTTCAATCCCCACCATTTGAGCGCCAGCAAAGTAATCACATTCGCCAATCCAAGTCTAAACCAGGGAAATGGCACCGGGATCAAACTCTCAACACTGAAAAGGATTGCAGCGGTTGCGACCATCAATCCGATTTGAGTGGTTTTATGGGACATTAATTCTCACATAGTAGTTGCGTCCAGATCATCCCGTTTCTGCGGGAGAATTCGGACAAGAACTCGGTTGGGTACGCAGACAATCAACTCTCCTGCCAGGTGGATTTTCCCCATTTTCTCGCAAATTTTATAGGGACAAGGCGATCCATGCAGCCAGATTTGTGAACCGTTAGTTTGGACATGCACTGTATCTATGGTTCCGAGTATAGGAATATCATGAATTTCCTTTAAAGACAAACGATACACTTCTTCCCCGTTCACGGAAACAATGGCCGTTTCTCCTTGCGCGACATTCTGATGCAGGAGGACGTGAATCGCTCCAGCAAGGAATAGTATGAAAACAATGAGGAGATAATCTCCCGGTACCAAATATTTTTTTAATTGGCTCATCGTTTTCACAAATGCACTATCATTCGATTGGTTTTCTTTCAGGTCAGGATATATCGCTTTTATTTCCCATACACCTTTTCCCATCTCTTTCAAGACACCGCACACGCCAAAGCAATGGATCGCACCAAAGTTTCCGTTTTTTCTGCTCTAGAAATGAGCACAATGGGCATTTTCGCTCCCACAATTATACCGCTGATCAGGGCATTTGCCATGTAAACCAGCCCTTTCGCGAAAATGTTGCCGCAGCTCACATCCGGCATCAAGAGCAAATCTACATCACCTGCGACCTGACTTTCAATATGCTTAATTTGCGCCGCCTCTTTGGAAAACGCAATATCAAGGGAGACCGGCCCTTCAATGATGGCTTTGCCGAATCGTCCCTGCACCGCCATTTGGACAAGCTGGGCCGCATCCACAGTTTCTGGCAGGTTTTCGGAGACTTTTTCATTGGCGGCAAGGATCGCCACCTTCGGAGATTCCAATCCCAGTTTGGATAGAAAATCCAGGCCGTTTTCGAGAATCTGTGCTTTCTGCTCCATACTTGGATGAGGCACCATCCCTCCGTCCGTCATGCCAACAAGTTTGTGATACGCTGGAATATCAAGGATTGCGATATGGCTGAGGAGGCGGTCGGTTCTGAGGTCAAACTCTTGTCGAAGCACTTGCCGTAAAAGTAACGGGGAGGAAATCATCCCCTTCATCAAGGCATCCGCTTTGCCGTCTGCGATCAGACGGACGGCACGCTGCGCGGCCTCATCAGGGGTTTGGCAATGAACAATTTCCATTTTTTGAAGAGAGATTTGAAGTTCACCTGCCAGCGATTGGATGGCTTCTTGATTGCCAAACAGAGTCGGCACCATCAAATTTCTTTTGTAAGCATCATCCACAGCTTTGAGTACCTCCGCCCCTTCCGGGCCGGCCACTGCGAATCGTTTCGCGCCTTTTTGCTTTGCTATTTTAAATATTTGATCAAACGATTGAAGCATTCGCGTTATCCTTTAATTGGATTCTCTGGCCATGTCAATGGCTTTCCGCAACTCTCGCGCGGCACCTTTCACATTATCCGATCCGAAAATGGCGGAGATCAGAGACACACCTTCGCACCCGGCTTGAAACACGGGTGCAAGATTATCCGCATTGATTCCGCCAATTCCTATAATCGGAAGGGTCGTGAGTTTGCGTATGGTTTTCAGCAATCCGATTCCACCCAAATGGACATTCGCCTTGGAGTCCGTAGGATAGACCGAGCCCACACCGAGATAATCCGTGAAGTCTATGGTAGACATTTGATCTGGATTAGTGATGGACAAACCAATAATTTTACCAGGACCAAGAAGTTCACGGGCTTTGAACACCGGCAAATCCTGCTGGCCCACATGCACGCCGTCCGCGTCCACAGCGAGAGAGATATCTGTGCGATCATTAATGATGAGTGGAATATCCAGTGTCTTCGTGATCGCTGACAACGCCTTTGCTTTTTCAAAAAACAGACCGCTTTCATCCACTTTGTTGCGATATTGCAGGACAGTGATGCCGCCCCGAATCGCGTCCTCGGCAAGAGATTGGATGTCCCGTCCGTTCCTCCACTCTTCATCTAGAATGGCGTACAGCGACCAGTCCACGGATTTAATATTCAATGCCAGGTTGCGCTCCAATCCCTTTTTCAAATGGATGTTTTACCGCCCGAATCTCGCTCACGAGATCAGCCATTTCAATGAGATCCTGATGCGCGTCACGGCCGGTGAGTACAAGATGCAATTCATCCGGTTTATTCTGAATCAAGGATTTCACATCCTCAAGTTTAAGTAATTTCAAGTGAACAGAAACTAAAATCTCATCCAGTATGATCATGTCATATGTTTTGTTTTGGACAGCTTTCTTGGCCAGTTCGAATCCCTGCTTTGCCAGCTCATAATCTTCCGGTTGAGGTTTGGATGGATTCACGAATCCGGATCGGCCAAATTGAACCATCTCAAACAATCCATGCTGTTGGACGGATTTAAACTCGCCGGTTTCATCCTGCCCTTTCATGAATTGTATGAACAGCACGCGCAAACCCTGCCCGGACGCACGCAGTGCCTGACCCAACGCGGAGGTGGTTTTGCCTTTGCCCTCTCCTGTGATGAGCATTGTGAGTCCGATGCGTTTAGTCAATGGACGCATCCTCGATTTGATTGCCCTGCGACGCCAGATACGCGGCGAGAACAATCGAGTAGAATTTGGTATCATCGTCATCCGCGCGGGAGGAAAGCACAATCGGCGCGGACGACCCCGCCACAATCGAGGCGCTTTGGCCATGCGCAAGAATTATGGCGCTTTTATAAAAAGTGTTTGCGGTTTCAATGTTGGGGAAAATTAAAATATCGGCCTGGCCGTCAATTGGGCTTTCCAATCCTTTGATCCGGCAATGTTCAGGAGAAAGTGAGACATCCAACGCCAGCGGGCCGTCTACAATCGCACCCCTGATCTGTTTGCGCTCAGCCATGGCCTTGATCACTGCGGCGTCAATGGAAGATTGCAGCCGGAAGTTGATTTTTTCAGCCGCTGAAATCAACGCGGCTTTGGGATTCGCATTGCCCAACTGATGCGCGATCCTGATTGTATGATTCAGGATGGTGACCTTTTCATCCATGGTGGGATTGGGAATAATTCCCGCGTCAGAAACAATGAGTAATTTGGGATAAGTGGGCACTTCCATGACCGCGACATGGGTGAGCAATCCACCGGGCGGCACCAGACCGAATTCCTTATCCAGGATTGCTTTCATGAATGTGGCGGTGCTTAACAGCCCCTTCATCAACAAGCCCGCTTTGCCGTTGCGAACAAGCTGAACCGCCCTTTGCGCGGCATCCTTTTCGTCTTCGCTATGAACAATTTCAACCTCACCCGCGAACGCTTCACTGTGCGATTTGGCAATGGCCTCGACCTTTTCTGCGCTGCCGATCAGGATGACACGCAGCAGATCATCTTCAACACATTTCGCGATCGCTTCAATCGTTGCGGGATCTTCTCCGGCCGCTACCGCAAGCGTCATGGATTGGTTCTTTTTAACCGCCTGAACCAGATCTTCAAGTTTTTTTATTTGTTGCATGGGAAAAAGCCTTTATTGTATCGTCCTGGGGTTCTGCCCCGGGACGGATTATGTTGGAGGGCTTAGCCCTCCTTTTCTTTGCGCCCAGGGGCACACCCCCTGGACAATCAAGTGGGTTATACCCATTCATTTTCCACAACAGAACTTATATTTAATTCCACTATAACATGGACACAAATCATTCCTTCCAATTTTCATATTCAGAGACTTTACTTGCCTGAGTATTTTCTCTTTTTTTTCTTTTAATCTACTTTCCAATTCACTATCATATTTCCATGTAGTGTTAATACTTTTATGCTTATATGTCTTTAGTGGAAAGCTAGAAATATCAACCACAAGGCAATACCATGTGTCATATTTAGTTTGATACATTTTCAAATTACAATAACTATCCACTTCATTCGGATAAACTCTGTTCATATCATGAGTAATTATAGTTGTTAAACCAAAGTCATTAAGTATAAGCGAAAAATCATGGTCTTTCTTATCTGATTGGGACTTTGTAATTTGCTTGGAAAGGGCATCTAAAAATTCTTGATGAGACTCATTACACAATCCCAATAAGATCATAGTTATCTCAGAAAAACCAAATTTTCTTCCGGATTCAATTTCTCGAATTAGTTCAATAATACGATTATCAACATTTAACTTTGGCTTATCAAAATGGCTTCTTTTCCCTTCAAGAAAAAAATAGTAATTGTCTAGATCTTCAGTATAACCTCTTGGTATAAATTTATCAACGTCTTGAAAGTCATTGTCTGTGAAATATAGACCAACACTTAAAAAATACATTAAAAAATCAAGTTCATCAAAAGCATGAAATTGAGGAAACTCATTCGCCTGAATTCTTCGACTTAAATAAAGCAAAAAAACTGTTTCATTTTCTAAAATTTCTGAAATCACTCTCAAATCGTTTATAAATATTGTCCAAGGCCATTCTCTTTCTTTCAGAAGATTTATATTCTTTAATGAGTATAAATTTGATGAAATCGGCGATAGATTTGCAAGTGTGACATTTATAATATAAAAATTGGTGTATTTGTTTTTATCATTAATTTCAAACTCAATTTCGCCTTTATCATTTCGAAATACCGGAGCATCTGTATTAAATATATAATCTCTTGTTCGCATCGCTTGTGAATAAGCTGAATCAATAATTTCATCTAAATTCTCTTTTAGTGAGGTTAGACCTCCTCTTTTTGCAGATAATGATAAAGGAGATGATTTCATCTCCACAATTAAAATATTGCTATCATAAATAATTAATCCATCACACTCTGCCTGAATGGTTTGTCCCTTTTCATCATAAGTATAATACAAATTTTTATATGAATTAGAAGATGGCAATAGGGCCGCTAAATATTCCATCGCTTTATTTTCTAAATATTTTCCACGAATTTTTTGATAACGCCTGTCAAAATATTGTGAGTCCCTTTCTTGTATCCAACTTTCCAAAAGTGGCTTAATGTTTTCAGATAGTATCTTTGGACAAAAGCAATAATATTTATCTTCATGTCGTAATACTGGTTTTTGATAAATCAAAGAATTGTTAGTTGGCCACCCTGGGCTCTTTTTAAAATTTAAAAACTCTTTGTTTTCTCCAAGTGAAATTGATATGTTATCCATGAATTTTTTATTGGTTTGAACATCTATTTCAAAAAGTATATTTTTAATATTTTCGCTTGCTAAATCTAACTCATTTTTATATTCAACCACTTCTGGTAATAGTTTATAATTATTCATGAAATCTTCAAAAGTTAACCCTTCAAAGTTTGACGGGTCCTCAGCATATTTTATGTATAATCCATGCATCTTTTTTAAAATAGTAAGTTGTTCGACTTGCCTTTTTAAATTTTGTTCAATCTGTTGTTCTATATCATTAATTATTACTAGAACTTGATCAATAGTTATACCAAAATGTGTATTTAAAAATTCATTATGAGGCGTGAATAATTCTTTCATCAATTCAAGGTTGTGTTGATTATATGAGTCCCCTCGTACGAATAAAAAATTCATTAATGATAAATATCTTATTTCTGATTTCTCGCGACTATCTTTTTTTACTACATTCTCACTAGCGAAATACCAAATTGTAGTATCTAAAATATCTTTAATTAGATTTTTGATTTTTTCGTTTATGCCATCTTCAACTTCATCGTCAGTTTCTTTTTCTGACAATTCTCCGCTTTTCTCAGGAAATGAATACTCTTCCAGTGCTGTAATAACGCTCAAAGCAAACTCAATATATGCTTGATTACCTTCAAAACTAGATTCAGTATCGACTTCTGGATTAAAAAATATATTTTGAAAGGCAATGGAAGTTAAAACATGAAGTATATTTGATGATTTCAATGCTTTTACTAATTCTTGTACTTTTTGATCAATTTGAATTTTTAGATTTGGTCTTTCTTTCTTTGTTTTTTCTATATGTTTTTCAAATTCATCTGGCGTCCAATCTGATGAATAAATAATATTTTTACCATATCTTTCGATTTTTAGCGGACCATATTGATAGCCCTCATAGTCATCCTTGTTAAACTTCACCTTCTTTATTTTTAATTTTTTTTGCATAATTTTACTTGGGTATAACATTATATTAGATAACCGCTACCGATCAGACAGAATATCCCTCCTGTCCGGAAATGACATACACACGGAATGGACAATCACAGACGCGATCTCGTTGCCTAAAAAGATTAAAATTATCTATAAATATCTTTCCTATGACCAATTTTTACTACAAAAATTATCAATCGATCATCTTCTATAGAATATAATATCCTATAACGTCCCTGTCTAATTCTATATTGTTCTTTACCTGTGAGTTTAACACATCCATCAGGTCTTGGATTTTGTTCTAATGATTGAATTTTTTTAATGATTTTATTAATGTCTTTATCAGGGATAGAATTAAGTTCTTTTACAGCAGATTTTATGAATTCAATTTTATATTTTTCCATTATCCTTTAAATCCTTCAGAACAGATTCGAATGATATCGTAGATTCTTTTTCTCTTTCTTTAAATGTTCGAATGTCTTCTTCATCTTCAGCCAATTCATATCTTATCGCAATATCAATAAGTTCTGATATAGATTTATTTGTGGATGCGGATTTAAATTTCAGAACCCGATGGATATCAGGATCGAAATAAATAGTTGCTCTTTTCTTCAAAACTGCCATGATAGTTCTCCTTGAATAAAGAAATACCCTATGACACATTATAACGCCATGACGTCATAATGTCAAGGAGTTTTTATTGTGCTAACACGGAGCTAATCGGCCGTGTCTTCGCGATCCACGTTGAGCGATTTGTTAGCAGTCAATTTTAGGCGCAACACTTTGTTGCCGGTATCTTCGTGTATTTTTTCATTCATAAGCCTGAAGCCACACTTGGAATAGAATTTCCGCCCGATAGCGTTCAATTCAAACACTTCGACTTCAAGCTCACCTCGCAATTCTTGAGCTTTGTCCACTAACGCCCTACCGATACCTTTGCTATGGAACTTCGGCTCGACAAACACTGCCCCGATCTCATTCCCAATCAGGGCAATAAAGCCGACGACCCTTCCATTACAGTCAGCCACCCATGTCTCTGCATTTGGTAAATACAGATTAGGGATGTCGTGCCGTACTTTATCCACAAACTCTTTAGGCAAGAAGGAATGAGCTAGCTCGTTAGCATGTTCCCAAGACGACATAACGCCGCCCAAATCGTCCGTTCTGTATTCTCGTATTTTATATGCCATCACTACCGCCCCTACTGCTAACATAATATTAGATAGCCGTACCTATCGGCCAGGACATCCATCCTGGAATGGAAATGACATATCACCTCGTTCAAATGCTCCGCGTTGGAACGAGATTAAGGAGTTTTTATTGTGCTAACACTATGCTGTTTGCTAACAAATTGCTAAGATTTACTTTGTTATCATGGTAATTTTTAAATAGTTCTATTTGCCACTTGTCTTTAGAATAACGATCCATTAAAAGACACATAAGCGTGCCAGTTGTGTAGACTCTGCTGGATTCTAATATTCCATTCTTAGCATTATTTATTGATAAGTTTGGTGAATCTGCTGCATTCTTATAATTTTGAAATTCAGGATGATTATTGATAGTATCGAGCGATTGATAACCATTTTGAAGATATTCTGCCAATTGAAACTCAATATATTGGGCTGTTCCTTCAATCAACTCCATAAAATTTTCTGTTTCAATTTCCTTCTCATTCATGAGCATTAATCTCTGATTTCTAAACTTTAAAAATTCTGAAATATCTTTTTGGGAAATCAGTGCATCTTTCTCAACATAAGCCTGGAACAGGGCTTGTTGCTCTTTAATACAAAGAACAGCCTGCTCAGATTGATCGGAGATATCTAACAGGATTTCCTCTCTTGATTCCGGAGGAGAATTAAAAGTAGAGATTTTGAGTAAATTCTTGAAGTCCTCTTCGAGCCATCGCATCTGAAACGCGTGAAATCGTTCGTGCAATGATATCAAGACCAATTTATCTGGCGTGAATATAGAACCAGGTATATGACGTTGTTCACAAAATAATTTCCACGCCGAATGTGTAGGCAGAATTGTAGTCCAACTGCCATATAATGGCCATATGGTAGCAGAAGTGTAATTCCACAATGGTTCACAGTCAGAACATTGAATCGAAATAGAATAGTTAAGATAATTTGTATTGCGAAAATCATCGGGTGAATTTGGATGATTTAGTAACCACTGTTGATCAGAAGACTGGAAAAGTAAAATTGAAATATCATCGATATCAAAACCTTGCCAGATATCTTTTCCGAAAGCATCCCAAATATGATTTGCCTCTTCGAGTATAAAGATGTCAATTGAATCGGGTAAATTGCAGGAACTGTTTTGGGTAGCTTTCGAGAAATTGCTTAGTAGAAGTACTAATAGGAGCGCGACTGCCAATGTGTTTCTTAAATTCATTTCTACCCTACAAATATTTGATTATTATTTTACACATAACATGGCGTTCACTGGCCCGCGCTGTTTGCGGGGTTCCAGTGGAACAATTGGTTATGCCTTCTTTACTTGATAACGTGTTTTTACCAACTGATTTAACAGTACTTCTGAGCAAACTAATTTAAGCTGTACTTGCTTCGGCAAATAACCAAATAACGGGATACCTTCACCAAGCAATACTGGAATAGTTGAAACTATAAGTTCGTCGATTAAGTCTTCTCTTAAAAAGTTTTGGATTACAGCCCCGCCATCTATATATAAGTTTGCATACCCCTTTTTATGTAACCCTGTAATCATGTCCTTGGGAGTGCCCTTAAGTAAAAATGCTTTTCCTTCAACGCTTGATGGCAATACAGATAATGAGCTACTAGCTACAAAAACGGGTTTATCATAGGGCCACATTCCAAACGAAAGGACTTTTTCAAAAGTATTTTTACCCATGACTAAAGCGTCAATTGTGCCCATGAAGGCTGAAAAACCAAAATCACTTTGTTCTGGATTGTCGATATTTTCCAACCAATCTAATTCACCATTGGGGCCGGCAATAAAGCCGTCCAAACTCTGAGCGATATACACATAGTTTGTCATGATTTTACCGTGATATAACGTTATATTAGATAGCCGATAACTATTGGACAGAATATCTATCATGTCCGGAAATGACATGCACTCGGGACACACAATCACAAATACGATCCAGTCTACAACCTACGACCAGGTTAAATACCGAGCTGTTCATCCCCCCGCAGGAAGCGAATAATGCAACTGCACAATCACCCAGTTGCCATTTCGATTCTCAAGAATACCAGTGCCTCTGACACCTTCCAGCTTCACGGTTTGGCCTTCAGCTTCGATTTCCCAATCAATCACTTCAGAAAACCAGGCAACCCGGCCTGAATCGTGAACTTTGATAATGCGATCCTTTGCGGAAATCTTTGTGCTTTCAGTTTCTTCAAACTGTTTCTGTACTAACTCTTTTAAAGCTTCATATCCAACAGCCCGTTCAGGTGAATCAGTACCGAAAACGATCATGTCAGCGTCTTGAGCAAAAACTTTGGAAAACAAGTCCATATCTTCAGCTTTTACCACCTCAGTAGATTGATCAATGACAGTATTGACCTTTGCTTCTTCAACAGCGATGTCTACCACCTGAGTGCAACTGCTCATCAAAATTGCAATTCCAATGATTACTGTGATTAAATTCTTCATGGCTTCCCTCTCTCTTTTTGGATAAGCATTAATAAATCTTCACCTTCTCCTCACTCCTCAGCACTCTCAAAGCCCCTTCAGCCAACGCCTGCATCTCCTGCTCACCGGGATACACAATCACAGAACCGATCCAGTCTAACGCTTCAGTGATTTCATCGACCAGATCATTATCATGGGCAAGCCCGCCAGTGAGTACAACCGCATCGACTTTCCCGTTCAACACAGCCGCCATACTGCCGATCATCTTGACAATCTGATATCCCATCGCATCATACACCAGTTTGGCATGCTCATCTCCTTTCTTAATGCGCTTTTTCACCTCACGTAAATCCTTTGTTTTCAGATAACGAACCAATCCGCCTTGACCCGTCAACGCCTTTTGGATTTCCGACTGAGTCATTTTACCGGAAAAACAGAGATCCACAAGCGCTCCAGCAGGCAGGCCACCGGCTCTTTCAGGTGAAAATGGGCCATCGCCGTTCAGTCCGTTGTTCACATCAATCACACGCCCCTTCTGATGGCATCCTATGGTAATTCCGCCTCCCAGATGCGCCACGATGAGATTGGCCTCTTCATACGCCAAATTCAGCTCTTTGGCCGCTTTAAACGCCACAGCACGCTGATTCAATGCATGGAAGATACTACGGCGCTCAATTTCAGGAATACCGCTTAAACGGGCCACAGGCTCCATTTCATCTACCACAACCGGATCGACGATATAGGCAGGGACTTTGTCTAATTTAGCCATCTCATGTGCAAGTAATCCGCCCAAGTTTGAGGCATGTTCACCCCGTTTTGCGGATCGTAAATCATTCAGCATCTTTTCATTAATCGCGTACGTGCCCCCCTGGATTGGCCGGAGCAAGCCTCCCCGACCCACCACAGCATCGAACTGAATGTGAGAATAGTCTGATTTATCCAAAAAATCGCGGATCACCTGATACCGAAAATGAAATTGATCGGTGATATGCGCGTATTGACGAATTTCATCTTCTGAATGCGAAATACTCTCACTTGTGCATTCCTTATCATTCTGAAAAACAGCCACTTTCATGGATGTAGACCCCGGATTAATCACAAGAATGTAATTCGATTTATTTTTCATCTAATAAACTTTCACCTCATCTTCATTTTTTAAAACACGCAAAACTCCCATTGCGAGCGCTTCCATCTCAAATTCACCTTGAAACAGGTTGATTGGAGCAATGAATTGAACCCGCTCCGTGATCCAGTCTGTGAGTAATTTACAATTCGCACCGCCTCCGGTAATCACAATACCATCCACTTTTCCTAAAAGGACGGTGGACATGGCCCCGATCTCCTTTGCGATCTGATAAGCCATGGCCTCAAGCACTGACTTTGCTAAAGAATCTCCATTCTGTATACGCTGCTCAACCTCTTTTAAATCATTGGTTTGAAGATATGCGGTTATTCCTCCCTGCCTATTGATTCTCCGCTTCAACTCGGATTGCGTATATTTTTGACTGAAACAAAGTCTCAGAAAGGAACTCACTGGCAATGATCCGGATCGTTCAGGGGAAAACGGGCCTTCTTCATTGGCATTGTTTACATCAATAATCCGTCCTTTTTTAAGCGGACAGATTGTGATTCCCCCTCCCAAATGCACGATGACCAGATTCAGAGAATCCAGCGGTTTGCCCATTTTTTCGGATGTTTTCCGCGCTACAGCCTTGACGTTTAAAGCGTGCAACAAACTTTTACGCTCCAGATCCGGAATCCCTGAAAAACGCGCCAATGGTTCCATTTCGTCCACACAGACTGGATCAACAAAGAATGCAGGGATATTGGTGTCACGCGTCAGATCATACGCAATCAACGAAGCCAGGTTAGATACATGATCAGCTTGAACATTTTCATTCCTGATGTCATCAATAACTTCGGAAGTAATTCGATATGTACCGCTTTCGAGAGGTTTGAACGGCCCACCCCGTGCCGCAATCGCAGACAAAGTATTTAAATCTAATGATTTATCCTCCAGTAATCCAAGAATATCCGCCTTTCGTTTGGGAAGTTGATCCAATACATTGTGAAATGGAGCCAAGTCTTCGGAGGTATATGGGATGCGCTCGGTCCAAACCGGGATTTGATCTTCGTATAATGCAAGTTTTGTGGAAGTAGAGCCGGGATTAATCACGAGAATGCGAAACATGGAGTCTACTTCTCCCCGGTCACGGATTGCAGGCCGAGCTCAAACGCGCGCAAATTGAGTGCGTCCGTGCCTTTGGGTACGCGAGCACGGATGACATCCTGCCAAATAGTTACGGGGAGTTCAATAACTGTGGAAAGTGTGCCCAGGAGAAGTGTATTTTCAACTTTGGGATTACCCAAATCCTCAGCCATCTGCTGTGCATTGATTTTGAGAACGCGTTGCATACGCTCCTGCACCATTCCCAGTGGATCTTGAGGATATTCGAAACCTTTCATCAAAGCGATAGGCGGCACCCAAACACGCTGATTCACAATGACCACGCCTGAGGATTTCATAAAATGCAGCCAGCGCAACGCCTCAGCCTGCTCAAAGGCGAGCATCACATCACAATCCCCTTGCGGGATCAATGGTGAGTGGACTTTTTCACCAAAGCGCACATGACTGGATACAACGCCACCTCGCTGCGCCATGCCGTGCACTTCACTCTTTTTCACATCAAAATCAGACTTGAATGCCGCGTCCGAGAGCAATTCACTCGCAAGCAGCACGCCCTGTCCACCTACACCGACGAGCAGGATGTTTTTAATCTCACTCATGGTTCACCCGCTGAATCGCTTGAACCGGACAGACCTGCGCGCAAACCGAGCAACCAGTACAGAGCTGGGGATCGATACAGGATTGCGTGAGTCCTTTTTTTGTTTTCGTGTCAGCCTCACTGATCGCGGGACAGCTGACACGGAAACAGGCGTGACACCCGATACACACATCCGTGTTCACATGAAACGGAACCTGAAGGACTTTTTTACGGTTTTCAGGCGGATAAAGCGCACAGGGACGATTGGTGAGGACAACGGACAGTGTGTCGGTTTCCATTTCAGCTTTAAGTACTTCCTGAGTCTGTATGAGATCGTATGGATCAATGACCTTGATTCGATCTACACCGAGGGATTGGCAGAGTTTCGCAAATTCTACAGGTTTGGAGCTGCGACCATCCAGATTCTTGCCCGTTCCCGGATGATGCTGACCGCCTGTCATGGCTGTAATGCTGTTATCCAGGATTACCACTGTAATCCCCGCGTTTTGAGTCACCGCGTTGAGCAATCCAGTCATACCTGAGTGCATGAACGTGGAATCCCCAATCGTGGCGACAATTCCCTTGCCGCTGCCACGCGCCGTGGCCATGCCCACAGCCACACCGATGGACGCGCCCATCTCTACGCATGTATCCGTCGCGCTCAAGGGCGGTAGAGCACCTAAAGTATAACATCCGATGTCAGATGAGACCGTGGCCTTCAACTTGTTTAGAGCCACGTATACAGCCCGATGCGGGCATCCTGGACAAAAGATCGGTGGACGGGCAATAACCTCTTCAGGTTTTACAAATGCGGAGGTCTCTTTTAAAACTCCAGCTTTGACAAATCCAATTTGGACAATATCAGGCGTAAACTCACCGGTTGTTGGCCAAAACTGCTTTCCCTGACAGGCTATTCCCGCAGCAAGGATTTGATCCTCAATAAACGGCTCAAGTTCTTCAATCACAAAGAGTTGATCCACACTTTGCGCGAATTGCTGGATCTTTTGCATGGGCAAAGGATAAGAGACGCCTAATTTGAGAATAGAAACATCCGGCATGATCTCACAGACGTACTGATAGGATATACCGTTTGTGATCACACCAATGGGCCGTGATCCTGTCTCAATTGTATTCAAAGGAGTAATTTCAGCGTATTCTGTGAGTCGATGCAGCCGTTCGAGTGCCCAATGTCGGCGAACCCGTGCGTGCGCGGGCAGCACCACAAATTTCTTGGGATCAGGCTGAAATCCTGAGATTGGATAATCAACACGGTCACCCAATTCAACTATCCCTTTTGAATGACAAATGCGTGTGGTCATCCGATACAAAACAGGGACATCATACTCTATGCTGATTCGCAGGGCCTCAGCTATAAAATCTTTAGATTCCTGACTGTCCGCAGGCTCAAAACAGGGATATCCCGCGAATTTGGCGTATGTACGGTTATCCTGTTCATTTTGAGATGAGTGCATGCCCGGATCATCCGCAGTCACCACGATCAATCCACCCGGAGCGCCGATCAGACTGACGGACATGAAAGGATCAGCAGCCACGTTTAATCCCACATGCTTCATGGCAACCAAAGTGCGTGCGCCTTCGAAGCAAGCGCCCATGGCGACCTCAAAAGCGACCTTCTCATTGGGTGCCCACTGAGCCTTGATCTCTGGATATTGAGTGATGTTCTCGAGGATTTCAGTACTGGGTGTGCCGGGATAGGCTGTGGCTATATGAAGACCGCTTTCATAGCAGCCCCTCGCAACCGCTTCATTTCCCGAAAGGATGGCTTTCATTATAGTCAGCCGTTAAATATTATAGATTATGAAGTTGGACTATCTTGGCTGTTTGCCCCAAATGCTTGTTCAAGTTTTTCGATTCGAGTCAACCGATCATTAACGCCTTGCTGGATGAAATCAATGACATCCGCAGTAAGATGGCGGAATCTACCCTGTAGTTTAAGATATTCCGAGACCGGCTTGGGAGTCTTGATCCGCTTGTTGATCTTGTATACTCCATTTTCAACTTCATAAATCGGAAACACATTGGTTTCTGTAGCCAGACGGGCGATTTTTACTGTATTTCGGGGCGGATGTTTCCAGCCCGTTGGGCATGGCGCATACAGATGGATAAACTTCATACCCTTCATGGTTTTTGCCTTCTGCAGCTTTTTCACAAAATCTTCAGGAAAAGCAATATTGGCAGTCGCACAGTAAGGAATATGATGGGCAACCATGATTTCCATAATATTCTTCTTTGGACCCTTTTTATAATGTTTTACAGGTGTGGTGGTTGTCCACGCGCCATGGGGTGTCGATGAAGAACGCTGAATTCCAGTATTCATATAGGCTTCATTGTCATACACCACATAAATCATGTTGTCACCGCGTTCAGCAGCACCAGATAGGGCCTGAATTCCGATATCAAATGTTCCACCATCCCCTGCCCAGGCCAATGTCGTCACGTCAGTTTTACCGAGGGAAGACAATCCATGACTGATTCCGGATGCCGTAGAAGCCGCTGTCTCGAACGCACAATGATAAACAGGAATACTGGCCGCAGAATATGGGAAAGGGCCATCAATCACGGCCCAGCAGCAGGCAGGAATTGCAGTGATTGTTTTCGGACCCAATGCTTTTAAGGCATAGCGCATTGCTATGGTGGCGCCACATCCCTGACAGGCAAGATGCCCCGGGCACATAATCTCATCTTCGGGCAATGTCAACTTAATGGAACGTTTCTTAGCTTTGACCTCAGTCGACATTTTTCACTCCTATCCAAATCAAATCCTGTGCAGGATCATTCTGCATGATATCAACCATGTTTTCAATGTCATGAGTAGATACATCTCGCCCGCCTAATCCGGCAATAAATCCATAAAGAGGTGTGGATTCGTGATATAAGGTACTTCTAATTTCGTTGAAAAACGGGCCGGATTGGCCATAAGAAACAGCCCGGTCAATCACTCCGACTTTCTTTGCAGGATGAAGCGCTTTTATAACATCTTCAGTCGGAAAAGGACGGAAGTATCTGATCTTAAGCACACCCACAACAATCCCGCTATTCCGCATTTGATCAACTGCTTCTTTAGCAGTACCGGCGATGGTGCCGTAACTCACAAGGATGAGTTCCGCATCATCACAGCGATACGATTCAGTGAGATCGTACGTGCGGCCGAAAATCTTCCCAAATTCTTGACCCACTTCTTTAATAACCCGGATGGCATTAATCTGTGCTTCATGCATTTTATATGAAAATTCATAATAGTGCTCCGGTGAAGTCAAAGCGCCAAACGCGTGAGGGTCATCGACATCCAGCTTGATTTTGGGATCGTATTTGGATAAAAACTGATCGATCCTCGCTTCATTATAGAGATCCACCACCTGCGAGGTGTGAGATAAAAAGAAGGCATCCAGATTAATCAATGCGGGCAACATAACGGATTCAGATTCAGAAATTTTATATGACATCAGAACCGTATCAAAAACTTCTTGATTATTCTCACAATACATTTGGATCCAGCCCGTATCGCGCTGGGAAATAGAATCAGTCGCATCCGCCCAAATCGACCATCCAGGAGCCATTGCACGATTGACATTCACCATAATAATAGGCAAACGAGCGCGGGCTGCCCAATGTATCAATTCATGCATCAAGGCCAGTCCTTGTGAGGATGTGGCTGTAAAAGTACGCGCTCCGGTGGCCTGAGCACCAATGCAGCAGGCAAGCGCGGAATGCTCTGACTCCACTTTCACGAACTCGGCGTTCAATTCGCCGTCTGCTACAATTTCAGAGAGGATTTCAACAATCGTGGTTTGCGGCGTGATCGGATAGGCTGAAATCACATTCACTTTCGCGGCAGTCGCGCCATAAGCGGCTGCAAAATTTCCGGTAAGGACTTTTTTCATATATTCTCCGCTTACTTGCCTTCCTGTTCTATTATGATGGCATCAAACGGACATTCTTCATAACAAATGCCGCATCCCTTGCAATAATTATAATCCACGCTGGGAGGATCGGTTGGATGGATGGCCGGCTCCGGACAATACTTCCAGCATATCATACAACGCTTGCATTTTTCATCAATAATAACGGGCCGAATAGACCGCCAAGTGGATGTTTTATTAACCAGCATACTCCCGACTGAAGTCGGTGTATCGGGCATATCTTTTATGGATTTAAATTCAACAGGTTGATCGTTTTTTTGTTTCTTCCCCATATGCTTCTCCTTACACATGCAATTGCTCGAATGCTTCAATGGCTGCCTGCGCGTTCGGTTCTGTTCTGGTGGGGATGCGTTCGCGAATGGCTTTTACTACAGATTCGATTTTAACCAATCCGGTCGCTTTGGCAACCGCGCCAAGGATTGTTGTGTTGATAATCGGAGATTCTTGCGTACCCAATCCAAATTTCATTGCAATGGAAGAACAATCCGCTGTATAAACATGTGGATTTTTTGCATCCGGAAAAGAAAATTCTGACGGCTCTTTCATTGAATTAATAATAATTTTACCGTTTTCCTTCAATCCATCTGATAGGGGCACAGCACAAATCAAAGTGGGGTCCAGAATGACCAGTACATCCGGATCATAGATATAGCAATGAATTCGGATTTCTTCATTACTGATCCGTGTGAATGCTGTTACCGGTGCGCCTCTGCGTTCCACACCAAAAAAGGGGAAAGCTTGGACTTCTTTCCCCTCATGAAATGCCGCAACGGCCAGAATATCTGAACCTTTTACAGCGCCCTGCCCTCCCCGTCCATGAAACCGTATTTCAACCATCTAATCCTCTTGGCAGACAAAGGGTTTAAAATCATATAATCAAAGACTTACTAAATATAAAACCTGAACGGATTTGTTGCAACCCATTTCTCATGAATATTTTTATAACCGTTGAATGAATTGCAGAAATTGATTCAATTTTTAGTAAATAAAATGAGAGGCGCTACTCGTTCTATTGTAAAACCTGCAATGAGATATCAGCTGCCTTGACTGAATGGGTCAATGCCCCAACAGAAATATAATCCACTCCTGTTTCCGCGATCTTGGTTACATTGCTGAGTGAAACATTCCCGGAGGCTTCAACCTTGACCTTGCCGTCGATCAGCTTCACCGCTTCCTGAATCTCTTCAAGATCCATATTATCAAGCATGATCTGTTGAATTTTATGTTCAAGGACTTCTTTTAATTGATCAATATTCTGCACTTCAACTTCAATGGAGATATTCAACTGCATCTTTTCCAGTGCGTCTCGGCAGCGAGAAATCGCCTCTTCCACCCCACCGGCCGCCGCAATATGGTTATCCTTGATAAGAATCAAATCAAACAATCCAAATCGATGATTTTTCCCGCCTCCCATTCTAACCGCATACTTTTCAAGTGACCGAAGTTGCGGAGTCGTTTTTCGAGTGTCAAGAATGATGGTATTTGTGGATTTCACCGCATCTACATATTGCCGTGTCAATGTGGCAATGCCACACAGACGCTGAAGGAAATTGAGAGCCGTACGTTCAGCTGTGAGAATAGATCGTAAATCTCCAAAAATTTCAGCAATAATGGTATCCTTATCAATCGAATCACCATCATGGTGAAATGCATCAAATACCAAACCAGAATCCACTCGATGAAACACGCGTTCAACAACAGGCAATCCGCCCAATATCATTTTCTCCTTTGCAACAAATTGAGCCTTGCCGATAATATCATCCGATAATGCAAAGTGAGTTGTTAAATCACCCTGAGTCCCGAGATCTTCCTGCAAGGCGTTCTGGATAATTTGTTCGATTTGATCCCAGTTGAGTTTCATAAATTGTTCTCTCCGGTGCTCGACAGGTTTGTATTTATAACCTCTATCTTCTTTCTGGATATACGCCCCAGATCGCTTGTACTGCCTTCTATACGGACGATATCCTGAAACAATTTCTTGGCTTTCTCATATTCTTCAAGCCGCTGATATGCTTTGGCTGCTTCAAAAAGGGAGGTAGATGCCCAGGGCAGTTTTGTGGGCCTTGAAAGATACTTCACCTTCAGATATTCGAAAGCTGCCTGCTGAAACTGGCCCATTTCTTCATAACACTTGCCAATCCAATATTGGATTTCGGCCTCTGTTTCAGCATCCGCTTCTATCTTTACTTTACGTAATTGATCGATTGCTCTCGGATATTCTTTCAAGCGCATCAGGAATATGGCGATTTGTACTCTCTTTTGGATCTGATCTTCGGCCGCAGGAAACACATCAAGGTACTGACGCGTTACGGCCAATCCTGCATCATATAATCTCAATGCTTCATAAACCCGAATCAGATAACGCATGGCAAGCGGCACGGCGGTTTGATCCTTATTGCTCTCTATAACCCGTTTGAATGCGACAATAGCATTATCGTATTGATTAGAACGGAAATAGTGATCTCCAAGATTGAGATAGACTTTATCAAGAATTATATGTTCGGGATATTTTTCCGGAAGGGATGTGAGCAAATTCAGCGCATCATCTGTCTTATTGGTAATCAGGAGCGTGCGTCCAATCTCAAGTTCAGCCTTTGGTAAAAACTTGCTTATTTTGTGTTTTTTTTTAATTGTTTCGAAAGATTCAAGAGCCAGATCAAAGTTTTTGTTCGAAAAGTGAGCCATTCCCTGCTCAAATATAAGTTCCGCAATTAAATTGTCGAAGCCATCCAGCTTATTGTATGTTTTTTCGAAAAATTTCATTCGTGTTTCAGCTTGTGGCAGTTGATTCTGTTTAAGAAGAGATTTTATCAGAGAGGATGTCAAACGCATCTTCGCAGAATCCGATGCAGCCGTTTCCAAAGCATTTCGGAAGGCAGTGGTCGCATCGGCATATTGTCCGGATTCAAAATAGAGCTTTCCCAAATCTGTAAAAGTGGACTTGGTTCCGGGTATCAACGAGATTTGTTCAAGATATTGAATCGCACGCACTGTATTTCCTTGCTTCTCTGCGATACGGCTCAACGCACGATAAATCTTTTCTTTTTGTGCATTGTCCGGATTTAAATAGAGCGATTCTATATATATTTTATTGGATTTCGCATATTTTTTAAGCCCTTCATATGCTTCTGCCAATCCAAGAAGATTTGAGAGCGATTCTGCAGGGCTGGTCGAGATGAGTTGAAAATGAAATGCATTTCTCTGAAGGCTGTCAACCTGAACCAAATCCTGACAAAGCATTTCTGCAGATATATAGTTTTTCGTGTTTAAAAAGAGACTTCTCAAATATAAACTTGCACTATCAGCATATATCGCATACCAATATTTGTTTTGGACTTTCTTGAATAATTCAATTGCATCCGGCACATTCTTAAATTGTGATTGGATTCCAGCTCGCTCATAAAGGATTTGAGGTAAAAAACTACTTTTCGAATCTGTCTTCTCAGCTAAAATTAAAACGGAATCAGCCTTTTGGTATTTACCTTGTCCTCTGAGCATTTGGCCATACAGCAGCTTGGCCTTCAGGATAATTAGTGATTTGTCATTCTTTATGAGCAGCGGTTTAATTAGTTGTATTGCCTGTTGTGATGAATCGATTGTGGATAAAGCGCTTCCCAGCTGATACACAGCATCATCGGATTGTTCAGCTTTGGAGAATGATGAAAGATATTGTCTGAGTTTCATCACCTGAGCTGAAGGATCATTTTCCGTTTCCAGTAGGATGCGGGAATATCTGGCCTGACCCTGAATATCAGCGGATTGATTACTGTTTTCAACAAGGTAGAAATATACAATTGCACTATCTCGATATTCAGTTCTATCAGATTGATGATACAATGATTGATATGCTTTTCCGATTGAAAAATGGATCGTATTGATTTGTGTTTCATCAAAAATCGTATTGAGGCATGTTTTATACTTTTGTATGGCAAGTGAATACGCTTTTGCCTGATGTTGATACGACTTAGCAAGATATATCTGTGTCTTCCATTCACTGGATGGGAGTATTGTGTTTAGCATCTCAGTAGAGTACATTTCAATAACAGCCTGATCAATCACTGGAACATGTTCAAGTCGATCCGCTGCTTTGAAAGATGCAGCACTTCCCGGATAAGATTCCTGAATCGATTGATAAATCTGACGCGCCTCATTGTACCTCTTTACAAATTCAAGTGCCTCAGCATATTTCATTTTGGCAGAAGGCACCAGTGTATGTGAGGGATATTTCTGCCATATCTCTTGAAGGAAGGGCAATCCTTCACCAATCAATCGAAGTTGGTCAATATATATGGATCCGGTCTGAAATAGAACGTATGGTATCAATTTGGAATCCGGAGACCTATTTATCCATACAATATATTGTTTAAGAGCTTGCTCATATTGCTGCGTTTCTACATATAAGACTGCCAAGCTTAGAAAGGGATCCTCGTTCTTTCCAAGATAAATAACTGATTCAGAAATGAGATTCTGAAGTTGCTTTTCTGCAGTGTCGTATTGTCCATTGAGTCGATATCCAGTTGCTAGTTGATAGCGAATCCATTGTTCTGTCGAGTCATCTGGCTGAAGTTCGAGACATTGGTTTAGGGTTTGAATCGCTGAGGGATTTTCTTCCTGCATTAACTGGATTGATCCCAAACGACATAAAGCCATGACTGTGATTTTTGGATCAGAATCAAATTCTGCAGCCAGTGTTAAATTCTGCTTTGAACCAGATAAATTGAAGTTTTTTAATTGAAGCAGCCCAAGCTGAAAAGCCAGCTGTTGTTTCATCGAATCGGATGGTGCCGAGATCAATCCCTGTCTGAAACTGTCTTCACTTTTTGCAATATGACCAATTGCTTTATAGATTTGTCCTCGGTATAAATGGACAGAAGAGAGAATTGCATCAGACGTGGTTTCTGATTGAATCCGATCCAGGTGGTTTAACGCTTTTTCATATTCTTTCAATCCTTGATAAACTTGCACCAAACCAAATCGTGCCTGTGCGCGCATCGTCGCATTATCCACCTGATCAATTAAAAGGAATAACAGAGATTCAGCTTTGGCATAATCTTTCAACTGAAATGCCAGTTGACTCGATCTTAGCAGGGCCTTAAACGCCCACGGATTTTTTGGATAAAAAATATAAGTTCTGAAATAGGATTCAATGGCTGATTCCATCCTCGACTGTTTTTCATGGCTGACAGCGATCTTGAATTGAGCATGTGCACAATAATCAGACTGAGGATGAGTTATTAATAAATTCAAGTATCCTTTTTGCGCTTCTGAAAACTCTCCCTCATAAAAATAAGATTCAGCCAATAAATAAAGCGCATCCACTGAAAGTGGACTTTCAGGATATTTACGGAGAAATTCTGAAAATTGGAGACCTGAAAGGTCATAAAATTTGTCTTCATATAACTTTTTACCATATCCGAACTCATCTCGTTCGTTTGCCGTCTGTGCAAGGCCCAGATATGCATAGCACAAAACAAAACAAAAAAGTGAAATAATAAATTCTTTTTTATTGAAAGTTCTAAACTTAATTTTCATGGTATATCACTCCGGCTTTTACGAAGAAACCCTGTCCATTTTGAGACAGGGTTTAATACAGTGCAAGAGTCATTCAGAAAATAAAATGATCAATTGTTAGATTTTTCATCTTCCAATAGCTTTCTGAGACGTTCAAGTTCTTCTTCAACCCTGCGGCGTTCAGATTGAATTCGAACCAGCTCTTCTTCAGCGCTTTCAGTATCCTCTTCACTATCAAGCATTTTTTCAAGTATTCTACGCCTGTCGGTTGCTTTTTCACGAAATGCTTTTTCTTGTGTATGATAAAGAGAACGGGGTAAAATATCCACTTTTACACCAAGAATTCCTCTCCAGGATGGATAATTTGGAAAATTTGCCGTGGGTGGGGGGGGTAAATGAGTGGTTCCATTCGTCGAATACTCTGTGACGTCGTCACCGGATAGCAATCGGAGATCCATCGCATATTCTATTGAAATCCAGCGGGCTGGTTTATAATAAATTGCAGGAGTCAAATAAGACACATATTCCCGGCTATATGCGGTTACCGGAGGATGATTGAGAAATGCACGCGCATTAAGTTCCACTGAAAAATCAAAGGTTCCTGCCGGGAAAAGAGCACCTGCGCCAAAAAGAATTTCGGAGCTCATGGCATTGGGGGAAGGATCGTCATCATCATCAGTAAGGTCAACACCCACGTCGTTATGATTGAGATACCCGATGTTCCCGTGTATGGACCATCCCTCGTTTGGAAAGGTTAAATTGCTGTAATAAGAAATCAAGCCGGTTAAACCAACCTCAATCTTCCCAGCAGAATAAGCCTCATAAATGATGTTATGCTTGCGCGCAGTTGGCAGTTGAAGTGATAGTTGGCTTCCGTACAGAAAAGGGCTTTCCAATGAACCATATGATCCAAATTTCAATGAAAGCAGAATATCATCTGGAAAATTGACTGACTCTTTAGAAAAACCACTGCCCCCTTTATTTGTATCTTGATACAAGACTGGAGATATAGCCAATTCAATATGATCATTTATTCCATAATTAATTGAGGAGAATATACGGACTGTCCAGAGTGTATATGCTTTTTGATCACTACCAAAACTGGCAATTTTACCAAAATAACGTGTACCCGTATTGAAGTCTAGATATCCGGGTGATAGTGTTTGAGCTGACTTGACATACATCAGCCCAATTCCACCAGTCATTGGTGTTCCAGTTGCACTGGATGAGACCAAGAGAACCACAAGGCAAATTATCAATAGATGTCGCATCATAAGTGAACTCCAAATTAAAGGCGATTAACCGGACTGCTTTCCCTGATATTTCTCAGCAGCAAGACTATTTGCACGGAACAGAGACTCGAAAGTTCCGGCATCAGTCCACCAACCATCAAGGATTTCAAATGTCATGTTTTGCTGTTTAATATAATAATTGTTCACATCCGTAATCTCAAACTCGCCACGATCGGATGGTTTCAAACTTCGAGCAATATCAAAAACAGAGGCATCGTACATATATAAACCCGTTACTGCATAATTTGATTTTGGATGTTTGGGCTTCTCCTCAATTCCACGAATGTATTTACCGTCAATCTCTGCAACACCAAATCTTTCTGGGTCATCTACCTGTTTAAGAAATATTTTCGCTCCACTTTCCTGCTTTTTAAAAGTATCAACAGCAGAGTGGATATTGGCTTCGATTATATTGTCACCGAGGATGACGACAATGGGATCTCCATCTGCGAAAAATTCAGCCAGTTTCAGTGCATCAGCAATCCCGCCTTCACCTTCTTGATATGTATAATTAATATGTTTTAGCCCAAATTCTTTTCCATTTCCGAGTAAACGTAAAAACTCGCCAGCATTATTTCCACCGGTCACAATGAGTATTTCTTCTATACCTCCTGAAACTAAAGTCTCAATGGGGTAATAAATCATGGGTTTATTATAAACTGGCAGCAAATGCTTATTTGTAACTTTGGTTAAAGGATTCAACCGCGTACCCAATCCACCTGCCAGAACAACACCCTTCATACAATATTCCTCAATTATCTATTCTTATAACTATCAGCTAATATTATAAAGTAATACATTTGCGCGAAAACCGCCAATCTCGATACGAATTCAAACATGCGGCTTACCCAATAAAATGTCGTACCTTTAACAATAACAGTATCATGCGGCTTTAATGTAGGAATCAACCGTTCATCCCCTGTTTCAATGTATCGATCCACATCAATTTTCCAGATTTGACTACCAAGTTTGGGATCACTTCGCACAATACGAATATTACTGATCTTTGCATCTTCTGTTGGACCTCCTGCAAAAGAAAGCAATGATATCAAATCTGTATTGTTGGGAACCAGATATTGCCCAGGTTTCTGTACAAATCCCCAGATATTGATTGGCACAAGCAGTTCATCTTCCGAGCCGAGATAATATTGCGCACCGCGGCTTACAGCTGATCCCGATATCTGCGTGTATGCAGACGTAACCATGAAAATGAACGCTAAATTAATAAGTATAAATTTATTTGGATTCGATCGTAACATATTCACCTCATTCAATTCGTAAAGGTACCCAAAGACTTTCGGAACCGCTATTGTATTCTTGGCGGAGTACGTCCACACGCCAATTGTAGTCTCTATTTCTTTGGAGTGAATCAATGGATATTACATTTGCCGAGTCAAAATTAACAGTTACTGGATTATTATATTGAAATTCCAATTCTGCCATCCAAATGATTTCATCCAGTTGATTGTCCATAATACGGGCCAAATAATGATCCTCCCCATCTACAAGTTCCCACCTGAGTTGAGGTTTCGTTTCTTCCCGCACCCCAGAGGGGCTGAGATTGGTTGGTTTCTCCAACAACGTATAAAACAGTGTATCGGAAGATTCGCTTCGCGTATTCTGATCACTTACAGCAAGTACATAATAATAATACCGCGTGAAGAGATCGACGTCCTCATCTGAAAAACTCGTATCCGGATCAAAGACCTTTCCTACTGGTACAAAACGTTCAGCTGGATCTTCACTTCTGTAAATTTCATAAAACTCAACACCTGGATCGTCTGGATCAAGCCATTCAAGATAAATATCGTTTGATTCTGGAACAGCATCAATGCCACTTTCAATTTTATCATACGGCAAGCCGCTCGGAATCATTTGGACACGATCCGGTGTTATCACTGGCTGGGTGCTTTTTTCAGTGCAGTTCAAGATAAATAAAAGTACCCCTAAAATCAAGATAAAACAACGTATTTTGCCCATAATCCTTCTCCCTGTTGACTAAAAGGATAAACTGCAGCTGACACGATGCAATGCATCCAATTCATGGGTCTGGAATGCGTAATCCACAGTAAATTTCCAGAGACTTATTCCCATGCCTCCCATGAAGCGAGACTGAACACTTCCAACTCGAAGAAATAACCGGTTAAATCCCTGCAGCTCTAATCCCATGCGATTTCTGCCACCCCAGCGTGATTCCCTGTCTATCGAGACAATGATTTTTCCCTTTTTCCTGAAGATCTCCTGTTCATACGACATGCCAAACACTGCGTTTATGGGGACACTGTCCTGATGCCGGGTATTCCAGGTCATGGTTGAACGTGTGATATCCTGTAGCTGCATACCAAAACCGATCATACCCAGACGTTTACTTTGTGCGAGATCGGCCATGGAAATACGAATCATTGCCCCGATGTCAATGCCAATCCCTGAAGCAGAGTATGATCCAATGGATTGTCGAATCCACTTTATATTTATACCAAATGGCATGTCCATTCGAACATAATGAAATACCCAGCCCAGATTGACCCGCATATGATTCTGTTTGGCAAAACTGATAAAAACCGCATTTTCAATATCAGAAAGGTATCCCGCCGGCTCACCCGACGGTCTCAAACCGGGATTGAGAAGCCGTTCATAATAGGAAGCGCCCAATAAATCAGGAAAAATTGGAATCTCGTCAACCGCCAACCTAATCCAATTCACAGCAATTACCGCATCACCGACCAGAGGAAGCGCAATGCCAATAAAATGGTAATTGGCCAGAGGATTTTGTATCGTGCCGAATTGAGGTCCATACATGCCGCTGATTTGTGCTTTTTTAATGAAAGACAGTCCAGCAGGATTCCAATAAAACGCAGTGCCATCATCAATAAAACTGGTTACAGCCCCGCCAAGCGACATCGCCCGGGCGCCACATCCAATCTCAAGAAAAGCATTGGCATATTTACCCGCCTGAACCGGATGCATCCAAAGAAGCATTAAAAGCAAAGCAATCCTGCGTATGAATTGTTTCATGGTGATGGATTGTATATTTTTAGCGAATTTTTGCAATTTTACCAGTCACCTCATCATTTCGACTAAATCCATCCGCTTTCAATCTGAAGAAATAGACACCGTTCGCCACTTCTTCGCCCCATTCATCATTGCCGTCCCAGACCAATTCATGATAGTCGGGAGCAGTCATGGCCGGATTGTCAAACTTACGAATCAACCGACCTGAAACTGTATAGATTTTCAATGTCACGCGCTCTGCCATGTCTGTCAATGAGTAAACAAATACAGTCTCATATGAAAAAGGATTGGGATAATTTCCAAGAAAAATTGCCTGGAACCGGGATGAAACCTGAAAATCTACTGGATCCGAAAATCCTGCATTTCCATTGATATCGCTCGCCTGGATTTCAAGGCGGTGATTCCCCGGGGTCAACTGGGGTTGAAACTGAACATGCATACGCTTTGAATCACCCACAGTGGAGTCTGAAAGCATCAGCTGATTCGGATCCTCCACCTGATGATCGAGTAGAATTTGAAGATTCTCAAGACGTTTATCCACACCGGTTTCATCGTAAATAAGCTCAGAAATTTTTGGATTTTTTGGCACATATGCCATTGATACAATAAGTTGATTATCCACATGAATTTCAATATTTGGAGCTTGATCGTCAGATTTTTCCATAAACCATACATACCCCAGTTGATCATTTTGAAATGTGTAGATAGAATCGGATTGGTCATATTGTAAGAACACCCATTGATTTTGTTTAATACTCCAGTAATATGGATATAGCGATTCAGCAGAATCATTACTGGAATTAGTCCAGCGCATACTGAATGGGGGTTGTACCGATGAAATAGATGAAGAGTCTGGCAGATTCAAATCATATGCTGTTGCGCTGCCATGCATGGACTGATTGGTACCAGGTAGTTGATTTTGTGAAATCCGGTCAATGGACAATACATTGTTTTGTGATATGGATTTTTCTGGAACAGAAACCTGAAATTCGCCGGTGAATCCAATCCATCCACCGGATCCGTGTGAAGCCGTAATTAAATAATGATTCACTTCAATACTGGATTGTATGATATTGTTCTCATATCGACTTTCGAGCAATGTGGAATCGCTATTTACAGTCACTTGAATGTCCATCTTGCTTACATTTTCATTCCATGGTATCTCGGCTGTTATTGTTTGGGAGCTCGGTATATCTGTGACGATGGAGGTCGTCCATCCTGTGTTTTGATTCAAAAAACGGATTGGCACATTTTGAACGGATTGTCTGCCAATATTTCTGATGTCAACCTGGAGCAAAACTTGATCTACACCACCCAGTCGAACATTTTGAGGAATTAGATCAGGCAAAGTCTGAATGTTGAGAAATTGAGTTCCAGAAAAATGCTTTTCGCTCGCATTGTTTCGAATGCCGATTTCATATTGTATGAAATCACCGGGTTGAAATCCGGTTAGGCCTTCAGCAGTCTGATAGATTTCGGGATTTGACGTGGGTTCCATCATAAGACTGTCTGGAAAAGAAAGTGTCGTATCCTTGGATAAAATATTTAATTGACACCAGATGCTCTCTATCCCTTGATAATCAGCGACCCGCACGCTGAAAAACAAGGTATCACCAAATGCAGGTTCAGCAGGTTCAGTCTGTAAAGAATCAAAAAATGCGTTTCCGATTTCAAAAGGAAGATACGCATTGGCTTGATATCCATCTTCTTCATTCCAGGCGTAAAGGCGGACACCCCCTGTTCGAAGTGTCGAGGGGGGTAAAATTTCTGCATTAAATGTCGTATTATTAAATGAGAGTTCCTGGATGAACTGAGGGTCGCCATTCTCTCCTGTAATTTCAATTGAAATATTGAATGGTGCGGATTCAGAAATGCCTGAAATCTGAATGGGCGTATCAAATGCGATGGATCGTTCCGCGATTTCAGATTCTAATTCATTTTTCGGAAAGGGCATTGTCATCGCAGGATCACCCAGTAAATTGTATTGATATGCGTCAGAACGTGAAATTGTTCCTGGGTACGCAATCAGGAAATTTCTTTTGGCCAATTGAATCATCTCGCCCAAAGTCAATTCAGGTTGGGTCTCGAATATTTTGAACAGTTCCTGAACCATATAATAGTCGGCATTAACCCATCCCACACCTGAAGCTCCCCAAAATGCTATTGCACCGTTTTCAGGTTCACAAATCAAAGCTTCGCCCAATGAAATGCGCTGACTCGCGAAATCGGCTGTAAAACAGGTCATGCTGGTCATAATCGGCAAGCGGCCGGAATTATCGATGAGTTCAATATCATCCAGATCCAATAGCCCGGCATCGGCCCAGATGGCGCCACCTCCGTGCCCTCTGAAATTCACCAACGCCACCCCATCACGCATGTGGCGCAGCAAATCTTCCGTGCCACCCACATAGGGATCTAATAAACTGCCTGATAGATAGAGTCTCTCAGGTCGGATTGCATCAGGGACAATCTCATTGATGATATGTTCAGACTGGACGCGGAATACATCGTCGGTCCCTCCAGATCCAATAAGCAAATAACGGTTTTTCCAAGGTTCCGGAGGAGATGTTTCATAAGACACGATTTTATCTACAATAACAGACAGTTCCTCTTGATCCTGGACTGGTAACCGTCCGATAGCAATCTCAGCGAAATCATCATCGCCTACAAGGAGACTATATCGATAATCTGAAGCTGCTGCACCATACTTCCATGTCTGAAAATGATAGACAGGAGTCAGATTCTCAACACCGATATTTTGAAGATGTCTGTAATATCCGTCGCCAATTAGAAGGCAAAATCTAGGGCGTGGAGTCCAGTGTGTATAGGCATACTGCAGAAACATGTGGATCGCTTCTGGACCGCGTATCCCGTGACTAAAATTATCAAAGATTGTATCAAGACAGACAACTTTACAGGTCAATCCCTGAGATTCCCGCACATCAATCAATGGCTGCAGGATATCCTGTCCCAATGAATCATCTGGTGTGATGAATATATAATCGGCGCCTAGACCGGAAATCCTTAAATCAGGTGTCATGACCTGATAAACCGTATCCGGCAGAGATTTTGAACGAGGAGTAAGCGCCACATATTGATCCGATTCACTGAAAACCTGGTCCATTAAAATGGCTGTAAAAGTAGTATTGTCCAATGTGTCCGTGATGGATTCCACCTCAAAACCATGAAAACGACCCGAATTCAGTTTATAGATTTCAATGTTTGAATTGCTAAATCCGGAAATTTCGAATCTAACCTGTCGATTCAGGCTGTTTTTTGGTGCTGCAAATTTAAGAAAGTCCGTTTCTGTTTCATAGAGGCATGGATACGTAATTTCATACCAGTCCACATATAATTTCGCCAGCTCGTTTTCAGAGGAACGGTTGGAAACTGTGATGGTGTTTTCATCAGCTAAATAAGTAGGGCTGAAACCCGAACTTTCCAGAATCATTGTCTGGTTATGCACTTGAGTTTCGGGAATTACCAGTCGATCATTGATAAATATTTCAACCGGCTGTGGAAGCAAATTGGAGGAAAGCCCCCGAACTTTAATCCTAAAGGTCGCAAGGTTGATTGCATATTCATCCTGGCTCGGTGTTTTCAGTACATATTCACGTTTCGCCCCGCCAATAATCGGAGAATTATAAAACCATCTATCCCCTTCCTCTAAATCAAGCTCATAAGGCAGACGATCAAAATGTCCATCCTTTTCAAAATGCTCTGTATATAAAAAGGACCTTGGCCCGTTTATTATACTTGAAGATGGCTCAGCCGGCACGCCACTTTCACTGCCCATGCGCAAACCAGGATGGTCTGCAACTTCAAGCCAGTACACATTCAATGTGTCGTACGGATTCTTATGATAGTCGTTTGCGTTATTGAATTCCCAATTTGGCTCTCCCCAGAACTCAATATAATCTCCTGCGTCAAAGCGGCCATCTGACTCACCAGCAATCCGTATGGGGATTTCGCCATCTTTACTGGTCACTCGAAGATATCTGGGATCAGTATTAAAATCTTTCCACCCGCCCTCAAGCATCTGGTTGCGGGTAATAACATAAAGCCCTTCCTGACTGATGGGAATATGAAGACGTGAAACATGACTTTCATTTGGATTTGACGTCACATTTTGAAGGGTTACATCAGAATTTCTAATTTGGGATCGAATCGCATTTTCTGACTTGTCAATATTTGGATTTAGTCCCTTTGTAGTGTTTATCTCATTACCGGAGAGGTGAAATATTGCCTTTTTTAAATAACGGGTTGCGTGTTTGTTTTGATCAATTTCATATTGATTAATTCGGATACGCCAGAGAGTATGATTACCTTCTGAAGATATTTGATCAATAGTGTACCAATTTGTGGACAAGGCATCATCAGGTCGGTATCGATCGGGTGTATTTTCCATGCCAATGGACATATCCTTGATGACAGCCTGCATCAAACCCGATGACAATTGAATCCACTCTTCTTTTATCGGAGCGATCCGTGCCAATTTCCCTTGAGTCGTGATATAAATTTGTTTGAAATTTTGTAAGACAGTTTCTTGTTCCAATCCGGATTGAAACGAAGCAGGCTGCGGAAATTTAACTTCAATGACAAGTGAATCCTGGTAAGTTTCAAGAACAGAATAGTCTGACATCCCATAATTCGCTTTAGGATAAAACAGCAGGAGAAATGCCAGATGGAAGAGAAACCAGCGGTTGAAAAGAAGTTTATTGAAATTGAATTTCATACGTTGACTCATGCAGCCTTATCCTTATATCCCATCGCCTGGATCAGTAGTTTTGTTAACGTCTTTTCATCAAGTCCTTGCAGAATTTCTCCATTTTGAACAAATGAAACCTGACCGGTCTCTTCAGAAACCACGATGATTAAGGAGTCTGACTCTTCTGAAATACCAAGCGCCGCGCGATGACGTGTTCCGAAACGTCTATCGACATATGTATGCCTGTTAAGTGGTAAAATACATTTTGCTGCTTCAATAAATTCGTTTCGAATAACAACCGCACCGTCGTGCAATGGTGATCTTGGATTAAAAATCGAAATAAGCAATGCGGATGAAACCAAAGCTTGCAATTGCACGCCCGTCTCAAGAATCGCTTTTAATCCTGTATCCCGGATTATAACCATCAATCCGCCGAATCCCCTTTTTGACAATTCAAAAGTAGCTCTAGAGATTTCTTCAACAACCAGATTCGGCTGCTCTTTAATGAACGCACGCATAAATCGACTCTGCCCCATTAATGTGAGAAGACGTCTTAATTCCGGTTGAAAAAGTATTACAAACGCAACAAGCCAGATGGTTCTGAGATTTTTAAATATCCAGCTGGTTTCTTGCATATTGATGGCCTGGGCAACGAATGAAACCAGAAAGATAATGGCAATTCCAATGAACATGGGCACTGCCCGCGTTCGACGCATAATGAAATACAATTTATATAAAACATAGGACACCAATATAATATCAAGCACGTCAATCAGGCCGATGGGTAAAAATCCGATTTGTATCAATTTAATATTCAGATTCATCGATTTTATATTCTCTGATTCGTTACAAAAAATCTGGATGTTTAATATAATCGATTATTCGCACAACGTCAATCATTTCTTGAACAGCATGCACTCTGACCAAAGCCGCGCCGTTCAGGATAGAAGCAGCTACTGCTGCCGCAGTCCCCCATGATCGTTCATCAACAGGTCGATTCAGACTCTTGCCGATGAAGGATTTATTGGATACTCCCGTAAGAATGGAACACCCCAAATCTGAAAACTCATTTAGCCGTTGAAGGATGATAAAATTATCTTTGACGGATTTACCGAATCCGATCCCCGGATCCAGGATAAGTTGCGACTTTTGAATTCCTTTATCCTCTGCAATTTGGATCGACTTCTGGAGATATGTTTTTATCTCCCGGATCAAATCTGTGTATTCGGGATGAATCTGCATATTCTGCGGCGTTCCCGCCATATGCATCACAACAACAGGCACATCGTGCCACCTGACCACATCCACCATTCCAGGATCATTCTGCAGACCGCCAATATCGTTCACCATGGCTGCACCCGCTTGAATCGCTGCCTCTGCGACTTCGGATTTTTGGGTATCAATTGAAACAGGCCCCACACCATCCTTTGTGAGTTGTTCGATTAGCGAAACGACACGCTCAATTTCTTCATCCACCGAAACAGATTTCGATCCAGGCCGGGTGGATTCTCCACCGATATCCAGTATATCCGCGCCTTGCTCTTTCAATTGAAGCGCATGACGCAAAGCCAGTTTTGGATCTGAAAACCGTCCGCCATCAAAGAATGAATCTGGAGTCACATTCACAATCCCCATAACGAGTGTTCGTGAAGACAGATCGTACTCTTTGCCAGATATCCGAAGAGATTGTGTGTGTTCTATTTCTGTGTTCACCATCTGATCCCTGCGATAATCGGATTATTCTGAGGCGACCAGTTTTTGAATCTCTTGCCGTGACATAACCACATACGGATCATCTTTTTGTGGATGAGAAATCAGGCATTGTCGGAAATGTGTGAGTGCCTCTGTCTGCTGGTTTTTATTTAATGCTATGATCCCCAAAAAGTAATGAGAATAGGCATGGTTATCGATTTCAATCGCCCGTTGAAAAAACCGGACTGCATTTTGAGTGTCGTCTTGATAATGGTAGGCCAATCCCAGATTATATATCACATCCGAAGAATCAGGCCAACGCTTCACAATCTTCTCGTACAACGCGATCATTGCACCAAATCGATCCTGAACCAGGTAGAGTTTGCCAAGTCCCATCCATGCACTCAGGCAATGTGGATGAATTCTTAGCATTTCAAGATAAGTATTCTCAGACCGTTTCATCTGATTATGATAAAAGTAATACTGCGCCAGATCCAGCCAGGCTTTCTGGTGTGCTGGATTCAACGCAATAATGCGTTTCAGGATTGCCTTCTTACTTCGATATCCAAATGTTTTTTGTCGGGCTGTATTCAATCTTGACAAAAGGAACAACAGATCTGGATCCTCATTTTTATCCTCATCCGGCCATATCGCACGCAAATGATTCTCCACTGCATTCCAATGTTCCTGATAAACATCCACGAGTGCGAGAAGTTGATGGATCGGATAAGTATGTTCTCCTGAATCAGAAAGCGCCGAGAGCAATGTTCTGGATCGAATAAATGCTGGATTGTACGGATTTGTGGGATCATCCTTCTCAATAGTTCCTTCAATTAACGACTGACATAAAGCCAATCGGACGTCTGCATCCGAAGCATCCTTTTGAAAAGCACGATCAAATATATTTATTGCAGATTCAAGATCACCCGTCAATTGAGAATAACGTCCCTTTGTATAGTCTGTACTTTTTGGTTTGGAGAATTGAGCGACTGGAAGAGAAGAAATCCCCATTTCCTGAAAAAGGGTTTGGATCGTGTTATTAAGAGTGGAATCCACATGGATAAAAGGAAGGAGCTTTTCGACATGATATACTGATCGTTTGGAAGCATGGAAATCATATACATCAAAGGTCACATTGATTTTGTTTGGTTTTAAGGAATCTGTATACGCCAATATCAGCATATCATAATCACAACGTTGTGCAAAATGCACACGATAATCCGGGTTGGAGACCGAATCCTGATTGATGGATTGATTTATCCAATCAAAGGGAATATATAAATATTCTCGTGAATCCAATTCCGAAAGATGGGATTGAACGATGTCCAGCAATGTAATATCGTGCCACGGGGTAGAATGAAATACAGGCATGCATCCGATTCGTATCGGATCATTCCCCCAAGGCATTTTAGTACAAGATGTGATCGCAATAAGCGAAATCAATAAACAAATTTGGCGAAATTTATATTGATTCCAGCAGGATCGGGTTAAAGCAAACCGTCTTACGTTTTGCCTCCATCATCCTTTTTTATAGCGGTTTTTTTCTTTGTTGCTTTTTTCGGCTTGATGGGTGCTTCTTTTTTCTTTGGAGCCAGGGATTTACCACTCATGATTAAATCAATCTCATCCCCATCCATGATTTCTCTTTCGAGTAAAGCATCAGCAAGATTAATGAGTATTTTTTTATTTGCCCTGATAATTTTCTCCGCACGGGCAGCGGCAGCCTCAACAACCTGTCGTACTTCCTGATCTATCTGAATCGCTGTCTGTTCACTGTAATCGCGATGCTGAGTAATTTCACGTCCCAGAAATATTTCTTCATTCTTCTTGCCATAAGTAACCGGGCCCACTTTTTCACTCATCCCCCATTCACATACCATTTTCCGGGCAAGTTCTGTGGTGCGCTCGATATCATTTCCCGCTCCCGTGCTCAAATGTTTGAACATCACCCATTCAGCTGCACGACCGCCTAACATATGCGCAATCATGGTTTCGCAGTT